>CADBEF010000009.1 GCA_902793555.1 uncultured bacterium
GGCCTCGCCGTCCGCTACGGCGCCGCGCACGGCTTCGGCGGCGGCGGCGTGAAGCGCGTCTCGATCCTCGGCTGCGAGGCCTCGTGGATCGGCGGGGGCGTGCTCTACGTGGACGACCTGGGGAACAACGTCCGCTACGGAAACGGGATCGAATTCTGGGGCTGCGCGGAGGACGTCCGCGTCGAGGGCTGCCGCATCCGCGACTGCTTCGACGCCGGCCTCACGGACCAGAGCAGCGAATCGGGGACGATCCAGCGGAACCTCCTCTGGCGGAACAACACGGTCGAGCGCTGCGAATACTCCTACGAGTTCTGGGTCCAGGGCGACGGCAGCGCCGCGGAGGACATCCGGCTCGAGGGCAACGTCCTGCTCGACGCCGGCGCGAGCTGGGGCCACGGACAGCGCTGGAACCCGGGCGGCGCGCACCTGCGCTTCCAGGACACCACCGTGCCGACGCCGGGCTTCGCCGTCGTCGGAAACCGCTTCTCGCGCGCGACGGAATGCCTCGCGCGGCTCTTCAACGACTGGCGCGGGCAGGCGCTCTTCCGGGACAACGTCTGGGAGAGCGCCGGCGAACCGGTCTGCGTCTGGCACGCCCGCCCGCGCGACGGCCTCCGCTTCCGCTGCCCCGACTACCTGGACCGCAACCACCGCGACGACCGCGCCGAGATCGAGTCGCAGGGCCCCGGCGGACGCGACTTCGAGGCCACGCCCGAAGGCTTCCGCGCCTTCGAGGACGCGTTCTGCTTCGGCCCGGACGCCTTCCGCCGGGCATAGTCCGGGCGGCCGGTCGGTTGCGCGCGACCGGCCGATGTGGTAGCATTTCCCCGTCCGCGCCGAACGGCGGCGGCCCCAAGACCACAGGACCGAACAACCATGCACTGGATCGACTGGATCATCATGCTCGTGCCCTTCACGGCCGTGCTCGCCATTGCCGTCTACACCCGCCGCTACGCGCGCGACGTCGTGGACTACCTCGCCGCCGGGCGCGTCGCCGGGCGCTACGTCATCTGCGTGGGCGACGTCGCCACCGCGCTGAGCGTCCAGGTGCTCGTCGGCAACTGCGAGTCGACCTACCGCGCCGGCTCCGCGATGGGCTTCTGGGGCATCCTCACGATGCCGCTCGGGATGTTCCTCTCTCTCGCCGGCTATTGCGTCTACCGCTGGCGCGCCTGCCGCGCGCTCTCGTTCGGCCAGTTCCTGGAGATGCGCTACAGCCACTCGTTCCGCGTCACGGCCGCGACGATCCGCAACTTCGCGGAGATGATCACCAACTCGATCAGCCCGGCGATCGCGGCGAACTTCTTCATCTACTTCCTCGGGCTGCCGCACAAGATCATGCTCTTCAAGGGCACGGCCTTCGAGGTCAACCTGCCGTGCTTCGCGATCCTCGTCGCGATCAGCCTCACGCTCGCGCTCGTGGCGATCTGGCCGGCGGGGCGCATCTCGCTGCTGGTGACGGACACGTTCCAGGGCATCGTCTCGTACCCGATCTTCGTTCTGATCGCCGGCTACGTGTTCTTCCACTACGCCTGGGGGACGACGATCGAGCCGGTGATCATGGACCGCGTCCCGGGCGAGAGCTTCGTGAACCCGTTCGACATCTCGAAGCTGCGCGACTTCAACATGTTCGCGCTCGGCGTCTCGCTGATGGCGACGATCCTGCAGCGCGCGAGCTGGTTCGGCAACGACACGAGCAACGCCGGGCGCACGCCGCACGAGCAGAAGATGGCGGGCGTGCTCGGCACGTGGCGCAACGGCTTCGCCTACACGATGGTCGGCCTGCTCACGCTGCTCGTGATCACGACGATGAACCACGAGAAGTTCCTCCGGCCGGGCAACCCGACCGGGTTCTCGTCGCACGAGACGCGCGTGGCGCTGCTCAACAAGGTCGCCTCGGAGGTCGTCCCGGACGCGGCCGTCCGCGAGCAGATCGCCGCCGACCTCGCGGCGATGGCGCCGCCCGCACACCGCACCTTCAAGGACCCGGTGCCGGAGGCGGTGCGCGAGGAGCACGCCGCCTACTTCGCGGCGGTCGACGCCTATGCGCGCGACGCGCGGCATGCGCCGCCCGTCCCGGAACCCTCGCCGGAGCTGGCCGAATGGCTCGGCCCGAACATGCCGCTCTCGCAACTGAAGAACCTCGACACGCCCTACATCGACGCCGTCCGCGCCCGCATCAACGGCAACATCCCCGAGGAGCTCCGCGAGGAGGCCGCGGCCGTGAAGGCCGGCGAGCGCACGCCCTCGCCCGAGCTCGCCGCCATCCAGGGCGCCAACGCCAAGCAGGCGCAGAAGCTGCGCACGGTCTACGGCCAGATGATGCTCCCGTCGGTCGTCCGGCAGATCCTCCCGACGGGCCTCGTCGGCCTCTTCGCGCTGCTGATGGTGATGCTGCTCGTCTCCACGGACGACTCGCGCATCTTCAACGCCTCCTCGACCTGGGTGCAGGACGTCATCCTTCCCTTCTTCAAGAAGCCGCCGTCAAGCCACCAGCACATCATGATCCTGCGCTGGGCGTCGGTCGCCGTGGCGCTCTTCTTCTTCGTCGTGGCGGTGTTCTTCAGCCAGATTGACTACATCAACCTGTTCGTGACAATCATGTGCTCCGTCTGGCTCGGCGGCGGCGGCACGGTGATGATCTTCGGGCTCTACAGCCGCTTCGGCAACACCGCCGGCGCGTGGAGCTCGATCGCGTTCGGCAGCGGCTTCTCGCTCTTCGGCCTGTTCATGCAGCGCAACTGGGCGGACGTGGTGGTCCCGTGGCTTTCCCGCAACGGCTGGACGGAGGGCGTCTTCCGCTTCTTCGCGAAGCTCTCCGAGCCGCTCAACCCGTGGGTGGACTGGTCCTGGGGCCTCAACTCGGGCGAAAGCACCTTCGAGCAGGCGCTGCAGCTCTTCCGCGAGAAGTTCTTCATGAACTCGCCGGAAATCTACGGCCTCTCGATGATCCTCTCCGTGATCGCCTACTGCACCGGGTCGTGGGTCGCGCGGCGCTTCTTCGGCGTCCCGCTCTTCAACCTCGACAAGCTCCTGCACCGCGGCGAATACGCGGACGACGTCGAGCGCGAGCGGCTCGCGAAGGCCAAGGCGAAAAAGGTCACGATCCTCGGCCGCATCGTCGGCATCGACGGCGAGTACACGCTTGGCGACAAGATCATCGCGTGGTCCGTCTTCGCCTACTCGATCTGCTACCGGCTCTTCCTCACGTTCGTGATCGTGCTGGTCTGGAACTCCGTCTCCGCCTGGCCGAAGCCGTGGTGGGGCACCTACTACTACGTGACGAGCCTCATCATCCCGATCATCGTCGGTTGCGTTTCGACCGTGTGGTTCATGTGGGGCGGCATCCGCGACAGCCGCCGCCTCTTCAAGGACCTCGAGGCCCGCGTGACCGACGCGAGCGACAACGGCTTCGTCCGGCGCGATTAGCGAGACGCGCCGCGCGCGTGGGCGATGATCGCGCGGGGGACGTTGGACGTGGTGACATCCGCGCCCATGGACTTCACGGCGTCGTAGATTTCGGTCGTGTCGCCGCACCAGAGGTTCACGGAGAATCCCCGGGCGCGGAGATTGCGGACCAGGTGCCGCGGGCTCAGGTCCCACCGCGACGCGACGCGCACGCAGCCGAGGCGCGCGGCTTCGGCGATCCGCTCTTCCGTGAGCGTCTCGCAGATGAGGCCGAGCCGGGCGTCCGGATGAAGCGCGCGGAAGCGCTCCAGCGTCGGGACGCAGAAGCTCGTGAAGGCGTAGGCGCCGGGGGCGAGCGCCTCGGCGGCCTGGTCGTGGACGAGCCGGATGTAGCGGTCGAGCCGCTCGGGCGCGATCTCGTCGCCGTGCTCCTTCAGTTCGATCTCCACGTCCACGTCCGCGCGGCCGCGGTAGACTTCGCAGAACTGCCGGAACGTCGGGACGTTCTCGCCGGATCGCTTGAGGCGCAGCGCCGTGAGCTCGGCGATCGTCTTCTCGTCCACGCGGCCCGTGCCGTTCGTGGTGCGGTCCACGGTGGGGTCGTGCATGATCACGAGCTCGCCGTCCCGGGAGAGGCGCACGTCCGTCTCCGCGCCGAGGATGCCGCGCGCGAGGGCGTCGGCGAAGCCGCCGACGGCGTTGTCGTCGTAGTCGCCGAGCCCGCCGCGGTGGGCGAGGACGAGCGGGTGCTCGCGGGCCGGCGCCGCGACCGGAGGCGCCGGCTCGGCGACGGGGGCGGCGGGCGCGGTTTCCGCGACCGCCTCGAACGTGAAGCGCTCCCACGGGAGCGCCGCCTCGCCCTCGCCGGCGAGGAGCCGGTCGATGTGCAGCAGCAGCGGGAAGTCCTCCGCGCGCAGCTCGCCCGTGGCGATGCGCGCCTTGACCGCGCGGCCGACGCGCTCCGCGACGACGAGCGACTCGAGCGTGACGCCCTTCAGCTCCGCCTTCGCCTCGTCGATCGAGAGACCTCGGCCGAGCAGGATGCCGACCTCGCGCGTGCGGCCGCCGTAGACGGTGACGTAGAGGTCGCCGACGCCGACGCAGAGGTTGTCGAGCGTGCCGGCGCCCTGCAGGTCGAGGAGGCGCGACATCTCCTTGGCGGCCTGGCCGAACACCGCGGCCTGGCTGTTGAAGTGCAGGCCGCTGTCGAGCCCTCTCTCCTTCTGGTTGAGGCCCACCGTGAGCGCGATGCCGAGCGCGTAGCCGTTCTTGAGCGCGACGGCGCTCTCGATGCCGGTGACGTCGGTGGAGAGCGAAATGTGGTAGTAGGGCGTCGCCATCATCGCGCGGATGCGGCGCAGCGTCGGAAGGCTGGCGCCGCAGAAAGCGACCTCGGTCTGGTCGTGCGCCACGAGCTCGTAGCTCGTGCACGGGCCTCCGATGGCGCAGATGTCGCGGACGACGCCCTTCGCGGCGAGTCGCTTGCGCCAGAGCTCCGGGTAGGTGAGAAGCTTGCCGTCGGGCGTGTCGAAGAGGCCCTTCGTGACGGAGAGCACGGGCACCGAGACCGGGATGCGCGGCAGGAGCTCGTCGCCGAACCAGTCGACGCCGAAGCTCGAGACGCCGCCGATCACGAGGTCGGCGCCCTCGAGCGCGCGGTCGAGCTCGTCGATCTTGTAGAACTCGACGCCGGCGGGGAACGGCGGGACGCCCTCGGGGAAGTGCTTGGCGAACTTCGGGTGGCGGTTCGTGGCGCGGCAGGCGTCGATGATTTCCCCGTCGAGCGGGGAGCCGACGAGGCGGACGGTGTTTCCGTTTTCGCGGGCGGGAAACGCGAGCGCGCTTCCCATCATGCCGGAGCCGACGATGACGATGGTGGACATGGGCGAGGGTTGGGTGGTTGTTTCGAGATTGTCGTGACGGAGAATGATTCTAGCACAAAGCGGCGGCGGACGCAGCCTCGCGGGCGCCGGGGTGTCGTAGGCGGCCGGGCTCCAGCGCGCGGCCGGAATCGCCTCGACCTCCCACTTCCGCGTCCGCGCGAAGCGCATCACGCCGGCGAGCTTGCGCCGGTGGTTGTCCGCGTCGTCGTACCGTTCGAGATAGAGGATGCGGCGGGAATGGAGGTCGTCGGTCATGCGTTGTTCGGAGCGCTGTGAGGGGAAGGACGCTAAATCGCCCAGGCGGGGAGGACGAGGGCTTCGGACGAGACGGCGCCCGTCTCGCCGGCCATGCAGACGATGGCGCCCGCCCCGCGCGGCTGCGGCGCGGGGTCGAGCATCCGGAAGGCGGCGGCCATTTCGCGCTTGGGTGCGGCGCTCTTCTTGATTTCGACGGGGTGCAACGCGCCGTCCCGCTCGAGCACGAGGTCGATCTCCTTGCCGTCGCGGTCCCGGTAGTACCACAGCGGCGGCTCGATCCCCCGCTGCGAAAACGAGCGGCGGACCTCGTTCACGACCCAGTTCTCGAAGACCGCGCCCGACATCGCGCCCGCCTCCAGCGTCTCGGGCGAGGACCAGCGCGTCAGGAAGGCCACGAGGCCCGTGTCGAAGAAGTAGAGCTTGGGCGACTTCACGGTGCGCTTGAGCGCGTTGGCCGAATACGGGTGCAGCAGATGGACGACGTCCGACTTCTCCAGCACGCCGAGCCCGGTCCGGACGGACGTGTCGCCGACGCCGAGCTCCTTGGCGATCTCGTGGACGTTCACCTCCTGCGCGGTCCGGGCGGCGACCGCGCGGAGCAGGTGCGAGAACGCGATCGGGTCGACGCCCGGATACAGGTCGCGCACGTCGCGCTCGATGTAGGTCTGGACGTAGCTCGAATAGAAGACGTCGCGGTTCGTGAACTCGCCCGACACGAGGCCGGGGAGCGCTCCGCGCCAGATCTCCCGGAAGAGGGCGGGCGTGGCGAGCGGAGCGGCGGCGGCGGCGCGGGCGCGGAAGTCCTTCGGGGAGACCGCGAACGGCGGCGCGGCGGCTTCGCCCGCGCTCTCGCGGTGCGAAAGGGCGTCCATGTAGAGGATCGCCGCCCGCCCGGCGAGCGTCTCGCCCGCGAGCTTCATCAGACGGAACGGCTGCGATCCCGTGACCCAGTAGGCGCCGGGCTCGCGGCGGGCGTCCGCCGCCATCTTGATCTGGCTGAAGAGCTCCGGCGCGTACTGGACCTCGTCGATCAGCACCGGCGCCGGGTGCAGCTGGCGAGCGCGCGGTTCGTGAGGTCGTCGAGCGACACGTATCCCCGGTCCGTCCCTTCAGCCAAATGCCGCAACATCCGCGTCTTGCCCGTCTGGCGCGGACCGACCAGCAGAACCGCCGGATACTCCTTCGAGACCTCCAGGACCAGCGGCTCCATCAACCGGGAAATGTAGGGGCGCTTCATGGCATTTTCTCCGTTCGCCGTAAAATCTGCCAAAATCCAGTTTAAAATGCAAGCGAAAAAATCGGCGGCTTCGCAGGGCGTGGGAGCGCTGCTTCGGCGAGCCCTACGCTTCGATCTGGCGCAAGCGCGTGAAGGGTTTCGACTTCATCGGTCGACGCGCGTCCTCTCCGCCTTCCCGAACGCCGTCGCGATCACCGGCCATTCGCACATGCCGCTCACGGACGACCTCGCGGTGTGGCGCGATGCGTTCACGTCGGTCGCGGCGGCGTCGCTGAACTACGGAACCGTCTAGCCGCGGCGGCCGCGGCGCCAGTCGCGCATCGTGCAGCCCATGCGGGCGCGGAAGAGCTTCTTGAGGTAGGCGTCGCTCTCGAAGCCGTTCAGCTCGGCCATGTGGCCGATCGGCGTCTGCGTCTCCTCCAGCAACGCGCAGACGCGACGCAGGCGCTCGTTCTGGATCGCCGCGAGGACCGTCGAACCCGTGACGGCCTTGAAGTCCTTCTGCAGGAGCCGGACCGACGCCCCCGCCGCCCGCGCGACGGCGCCGACGGAGACGTCCGGCACCGTCGCGTGCTCGCGGATGAACTCCTCCGCCCGCGCCGCGATGCGCCCCGCCTCGTTCGGGTCGCCGGTGGACTGGCGCTCCACGATGCCGCGCACGCCGAAGGTCCGGCGCGCGGCGCGGCGCGCGCCGCCGGAGAGCAGCCCGACGAGCGCCTCCGCCGCGAGGTAGCCGCCCCGTTCGAAATCGGGCACGACGCTGGAGAGCGTCGGCCGCATCTGGCGGCACACGAACTCCTCGTCGTCCACGCCCAGGACCAGGACCTGCCGCGGGACGGACGCCCCTGCGGCGGCGCAGGCCTCGAGCACGTCCATCGCCCGGATGTCGTTGGCCGCGAGGAGGCCGCACGGCTTGGGCAGGCCGGCCGCCCAGCGCGCCAGCGCCGCCGCCTCGCGCGCGGTGCGCGCCCTGTCGCCGCGCGGCGGCGGGAAGGCGTCGAACGAGACGTCGCGCTCCGCGGCAGACCGGCGCAGCGCGGCCTCGCGCTCGGCCGACCACGGATCGCCCTCCCGGGTCCCGACGTAGGCGAAGTGGCGCAGGCGCTTGCGCGCGAAGAGCTCCGCCGCGGCCTCCGCAACGGCCGCGCCGTCGCAGAAGACGCTGGCGCAGCGCAGGGACGTATGCACCGACGGCTCGACGTTCACGAAGACCGCAGCGCGGCAGCCGATGCGCTCGAGCCGCCGGATCTCCGCCGCGTCCTCGGTCGTGAGGATCACGCCGTCCGGCCGCCAGTCGCGCAGCTCGCCGAGGCTGCGCCGCGGCGCGCCGAGCCCGTAGAGCCTCACCTCCGCGCCGGGATGCACGGCGGCGTAGCGCAGGACGCCGCCGGTCATGTCCCGCGACGCCTTCTGCGCCGCGTAGACGTTGGCCAGGATCCGGAGGGGCGTGTCGCGTCGTCCGTTCATGCCGCGGAATCCTACCACGCCCCGGCGCGAAAAAGCAACCGGGCGTTCGCAAACGGCGATGTTTTGTGCGCGTCTGGGTGTGTTTTTCGCCTCTGCGAAGTGCTATGATCGTTCTTGTCTTCCAACCGAAGGAGCCCGACATGATCCGAAAGACCGTCTCCGTTCTCGCGCTGGCCGCGCTCGCGGCGGGCCAGCCCCTTCGCGCCGACACGCCCGACAAGTTCGTCCGCTACGTCGAATCGACCGGCTCGCAGTACGTCGACACCGGCGTCACGGGCCGCTGGAACACGAAGGTCGAGGCGCAGGTGGAGTGGATGGATTTTGCCGACAGCGCGCTCGTCGGCTCCCGGACCAGCGGCTCGTCCAACTCCCGCCTCTACTTCTGCTACTGCCTCAACGCCGACGGGAACCTGTACACGACGACGTATGGATCGGGCGAGAAGGTGATCTGGAACGGCAGCTGGGAGGCCCGCTGGGAGAAGGACCGCGTCTACGACTACACGGCCGCGTTCTCCGCCACGAACGCCGCGGGGGAGACGACCGGCACGATCCGGGCCGACGGCCTCGCCCTGTGGAGCAAGACGGGGAACGCCCTCGACACCGGACTGAACCTCCACCTCTTCGCGTGCAACGTCGGCGGAACCGCCAGCTACAAGTCCAAGGCGCGCATCTACCGGATGAAGATCTGGCAGGGTCCGAAGGACGGCGGCGACATGACGCTCCGGCGCGACCTCTTCCCCTGCATGAAGAACGGACGCGCCGGCCTCTACGACGCCGTCTCCGGCGACATCCTATACTCCGGTTCCGGCACGGACCTCGTGTGCGATGCGAACAGCAACGTCCCCGACGAGTTCGTCGACTACGTCGAATCGACGTCCTACGGCTTCGTCGACACGGAGGTGGACGCCCGGTCCGGCACGTCCGCCGAAATCGACCTCGCCGTGCTGACGACGCGCTCGCGCAACAAGTCCGTGCTAGGCGCCTACAAGTCCGACGGCGACATGCGCTTCTACCTTCTCTACTGCAACCAGGGCGTGATGCGCTACGGCTATGGCGGCCTGTCCTCCGGAAGCACCATCTATTCGGTCGGGGACCGCTATCTCGTCGAGGCCTCGCTTTCCGCCGGCTCCCAGACGCTCGAGCGGACCAACGTGGATGCCGGCACGGAAAAGACCGTCCTCGCCAGCGACACGGACGGAACGGTTCTCGACATGCAGATGCCGCTCCACCTCTTCGCCTGCAACCGGGACGGGGAGCCGGACTGGGCCGGGCAGTTCCGGCTCTACGGATGCAAAATCCGGCAGAACGGCGTTCTCGTGCGCGACTTCAAGCCGTGCCTCAAGGACGGCGCGTTCGCGCTCTACGACGCCGTCTCGCAGCGCATCTTCTTCCCGAAGCGCGGCTTCCTAAACGGTCCGGTCCGCCAGGAGCGCGTCAACAAGCGCAAGCCCCTCGTCTTCGTGGAATACATCGAATCGTCCGGCCGGGAAACGCTCGACACGGGCGTCCGCGCCCGGGCCGGGACGCGCGCCAGGGGCGCGTTCGCCTACACCGACGTCCAGGGCATGCGATACGACAAATACCGCTACCTGCGCGAGCCGGTCAACCCCACGGAGCACCGGGTGTTTCTCGGCGCGGACAACCCGGAGGAATGGCCGACCTACTTCTTCCCGGTGAGCTGCAAGTCGCAAAGCGAGAGCGACAACAACCGGTGGCTCTACGGCGACTACGGGAGCGATTCGACCGCGCACGGGGCCTACGCCACGACCGACGGCTCGACGAAGATCCAGGCGGTCTCCGGGGCGAAGCACTCCTTCGACGCGTCGTTCATGGACGAAGCCCAGACGATCGAACTGGACGGGACGAACGTCTGGTCGCTCGCCAACGACTGGCTCTTCGACTCCGGGAAGAACCTCCACGTCTTCTCCTCCGGCTCGCGCTACCGCTCCGCCGCCCGCTGCTACGGACTCGAGATCTGGCAGGACGGCGAGAAGGTCCGCGACTTCAAGCCGTGCATCTACGAGGACCGGGCCATGCTCTACGACACGATCTCGAAGACCGTATTCCGTCCGTCGCCCGACATCCCGTCGACGAAGGCCGGCGGCATGGTCTTCACCGGGGACGAGTGGCCGGTCACCTACGTGGACTACGTGGAATCCGACGGCACGGTCTTCGTCGATACGGACGTCGTCGGCCGGTCCGGCACCAAGGGCATGTTCAAGATGCAGTTCAGGGAAAAGGGCGACCTGGGATTCCTCGAGACCTGGAACAGCGGCGCGGGCACGAACCCCGACCTCCGCCGATTCTACCTGTGGCACAACTACCTGTCGCAGAACGTGTTCTGCATCGGATACGGCAAGTTCCAGTCGTTTTCGAGCGGCCGGGCCATCAATACGGACTACGAAGTCACGTCGTCGCTCTGCGTCGGCTCCCAGACCGTGACCGTGGACGGGACCACGTGGGACAACGCCAACTTTACCGCGATCGCAAGTCCGAGTGCGACGATCGACACCGGTCTGGATCTCTACCTCTTCGCCCAGAACAAGGACGGATCTCCGGCAAGCCCCGGCGCCGCCCGGCTCTACTACCTCAAACTCTTCCAGGGCAACCCGGACGGAAGCGACATGACGCTCGTCCGCAATTTCAAGCCCGTCAGGCTCTCGCCCGGACGGAAGCGACATGACGCTCGTCCGCAATTTCAAGCCCGTCAGGCTCTCGAACGGCATCGTCGCGCTCTGGGACTTCAAGAACAAGAAGGCCTACCTGCCGCAACTGGTGTCCTCGCCGGGGACGACCGCGCAGTTCCCCGTCGTCGGCCCGGACGGCGACCCCGTCGCCGCGCCGTTCGTCCTCGTCGTCCGGTAGGGAACGCAACCGTGCGAAACTGGATCCTGCCGGCGGTTTGCCTCGCAGCGGGCGTGGTGGAGGCGGCTTCGCCGGACGAGGCCGTCCGGCATCCGGCCATCGACGAGCTGGCGTGGTCGTTCGACCGCAACGCCTCGCGCGTGGGCGATGTCGGCATCGTCGACACGCACGGGTCGCGCGAGGGCGGCGCCGTGCACGGCAAGCTCGACCTCGGCGGCCTGACGGGCGGCGTCCGCGCGACGATCCGCGCGCGCGGCTCGGGCATCGGCCGGCCGGACAAGTCCTACTTCGGCCTCAAGTTCATGTTCCACTACCTCGACCCGGAGACGAAGTCCGCCAAGTGGCCGCAGGCGCCTCACCGCGGCGGCGACTTCGAGTGGACGACGCTCGAGCTCGTCGCCGACCTCGGCCCGAAGCCCGTCGGCGTCGTCGACGTCACGCTCGGCCTCCAGAACGTCGAGGGCCGCGTCGAGTTCGACCTCTCGTCGTTCGAATGGGCCCCGCACGAACTCTACCGGTTCCCCAAGCACAACCAGGACTACAAGGTCGCCTACCCGACGCGCGTGGCGTGGCGTCCGCAGCTGCGCGGCGCGATGCTCCCGCTTGATCCCACCGAGGACGACATCCGCACGCTCGCCTCGTGGGGCGGCACGATCGGCCGCTTCCAGATGTCTCGGAACTTCCAGAAGATCGACGGCAACCTCGACTTCCCGGAATACGAGCGCTGGCTCGACGGCCGCCTCGACCTTCTCGAAAAGGTCCTCGGCTGGGCGCGCAAATACGGCCTTCTGGTCTGCGTCGACCTCCATGTCCCGCCGGGGAGCGTCCGCGACGACTCCGAGACGCGGATGTTCACCGACAAGGCCTGCCTCGACCTCTATGTCCGCTGCTGGGAGAAGATCGCGCGGCGCTTCAAGGGCAACGAGGACGCGATCTACGGCTACGACCTGCTGAACGAACCGCACCAGAACGGCCACGACGTGCCGTTCTCCTACTGGGACGCGCAGCGCCTCGCCGCGGAGGCGATCCGCCGCATCGACCCCGAGACGACGATCGTGATGGAGGCCAACTGGTCGTCGAGCGCCCCCGCCTACGAATACATGTCGCC
Organism: uncultured bacterium; assembly: GCA_902793555.1. Classification (GTDB taxonomy): domain Bacteria; phylum Verrucomicrobiota; class Kiritimatiellia; order RFP12; family UBA3636; genus UBA3636. Next base: position 12,227 of record CADBEF010000009.1, read on the forward strand.
GCTCACGATGCCGAACGTGATTTACGAGTTGCACATGTACATCCCGTCCGAGTACACCCATCAGGGCGTGACGGGCGGCTGGAGCGAGCCGCGCAAGTGGCCCGACGAATCGCGCGGCTGGAACAAGGAGCTCCTGCGCGCCAAGCTCGCGCCCGTCGTCGCCTTCGCGAAGCGCCACGACGCGAAGATCTTCGTCGGCGAGTTTTCCGCCGTCGCGTGGGCGGAAGGCGCCGACCGCTACCTCCGCGACTGCATCGAGCTCTTCGACGAGCAGGGCTGGGACTGGTGCTACCACGCCTTCAACGAGTGGCGTGGCTGGAACGTCGAGTTCGCCGGCGACTCGCTCGCGACGCTGGAACGCGTCGGCAACACCCCGCGCAAGCGGGCGCTGCTGGACGGCTTCCGCGGCATCCCCGGCTACTGGCGCGACGCGCTCGGGACATCCATCCGGCGCATCCGCGCCCTCTCGAAGCGGTGCGACGACTCGTTCTTCTTCCTCACCGACCTCCACATCCCCGCCAACCGCCGCCAGTCCGGCCGCCTCCTCGGCGCGCTCGGCCGCGCCACCGGCGTGCGGAAGGTCTTCTGCAACGGCGACCTCGTCGAGGCCTACGGCGGCCGCGACTCGATCGACCGCACGATCGCCGACTACCGCCGCCTCTGGGTCGCCGAGATCGAACGCGCGGGCGGCGACTTCTACGCCGCCAAGGGCAACCACGACTTCACGATCCGCGAAAGCCAGGCCGCGACGAACGGCGTCACGCTCTCCGGACGCGAGGCGCGCGGCGTCCTCATGGACACCGCCGCGATCCGCGCGCACGCCGTCACGAACCCCGCCGACCCGGAGGCGTGCTACTACTATGTCGACTTTCCCGAGAAGCGCATCCGCTGGATCGTCGCCGACACGACCGACTCCCTCCGCACCGACCGCACCTACTGGGCCGTCAAATACGGGATGCACGACGTGCAGCTGCGCTGGCTCGCGGAAACGGCGCTCGGGACGGTCCCCGGCGGCTGGTCCGTCCTGGCGCTGAACCACATCCCGCTCGCGCCCGTCGTGAGCAACGAGTCGGAGGTCCCGGGTCTCATGGCGCCGTATCGCGCGCTGCTCGAAGCCTACCAAAACCGCGGCAAGGCGACGGTCGCCGGACGCGAATGGGACTTTTCGCGCGCCTGCGGCACGCTCCTCTGCGACCTCTCCGGCCACGAGCACTGCGAGCGCCAGACCTTCCGCAACGGGCTCTGGCACATTACGGAGCCGAGCGACGCCGCCTACAACGCGGACTTCCGCTACGGCTCTGCGCCGTGGGGCGGCGACTTCCCGGACAAGACGGCGGGCACGCCCTTCGAGCAGACCTTCGACTGCGTGCACGTCGACCGCGCGAACCGGGCGCTGCACTTCACTCGCATCGGCGGCGGCGGCGACCGGACTTTCCACCTCGATCCCGTCCGCGTCCGCGTCGGCGAGACCCGCCGCTTCGCGGCGCCGGCCGACGCGACCTGGGCCTGCTACGACGCCGACCGCCTCCGCACCGACCCCGCGCCCGACAACAAGTGGCAGAAGCTTTTCCGCTACTACGACGATGTCGCGTCGATCTCCCCCGACGGCCTCCTGACCGCGAAGAAGCCCGGCGAATCGGTCGTCCTCGCCACCGCCCCCGACGGCTCCAAGACCTTCTTCGCCGTCATGGTCAATCCCTGACCCCGCGCCCTCGCCGAGTCCGCGAACGGCGCGTGGCAGGGACCGCGAGAAAAAGCCGGGCAAGCGCCGCGCGAGGGCGGCTAGCGGCCTTCGTGGCGGCGGCGGTACATCGTCGCGGCGACGGCTTTGCGGTCGCCATGCCCGGCCGTGCGCGCGGCAAAGCCGCCGCGCAAGGGCCGGACTTGCGAAAAATGCGCCAAAAACAACGCTTGCGGCGTGGCGGGGTGATAGGGTATGCTTCGTTGCCACTGCAAATGAAGGAATCGCCGTCACTGCTTCGTTTCGGGGTCGCGAGCGACCTGCACGTCACCGACTGGGCGTCGGCGGAGACGTTCCGCCGCGCGCTACGCTGGTTCCGCGACCAGGGGGTCGATGCGGTGATGGTCCCCGGCGACCTCACCGACCACGGCCTCCTGCCGCAGCTCGAGAACGTCGCGCGCTCGTGGCGCGAGGTCTTCCCGGACGACCGCGCGCCGGACGGCCGCCGCGTCGAGAAGCTCTTCATCTACGGCAACCACGACTTCGAGGGGCTCGGCTACCGCGACAAGTGGATGGACGCCACGTTCGCCGTCCACGGCCTTTCGCGCGAGGAGGCCGACGGCCTGCAGCTCCGGCGGATCGGCCTCGACAAGGCGTGGGAGCGATGCTTCGGCGAGCCCTACGCCCCGATCTGGCGCAAGCGCGTGAAGGGCTTCGACTTCATCGGCGGCCACAGCGCGTGGCAGGCGCCGGCCGGCCTCGCGGACTGGTTCGCGGCCAACGCCGCCTCGCTCGATCCGGGCAAGCCGTTCTTCTACATCCAGCACCCGCACCCCAAGGGAACGGTCTACGGCGCCCGCGCGTGCGGATGCGACGACGGAACGGCGGCGCGCGTCCTCTCCGCCTTCCCGAATGCCGTCGCGATCACCGGCCATTCGCACCTGCCGCTCACGGACGATCTTGCGGTCTGGCGCGGCGCGTTCACGTCGGTCGCGGCGGCGTCACTGAGCTACGGCTTCTGGCCCGAGACGCCCGAGCGCACCGAGCGCTCCCGCGCCGCCGCCGTGGGTTTCCCGGGCGGCGTCCCCTTCGCCCAGGGCCTTCTCGTGGACGTCTTCGCCGACCGGATCGAGCTCCGCGCCCGCGACTTCGCGCGCAACGAGCCGCTCGGTGTGCCGCAAGTGCTCCCGTGCGCGGCGTCCCCGACAACCCGTGGCAGAAGCGCCACCGCTACTTCGACGACGTCGCCAAGTTCAACGCGCAGTATCCGTCGCTGTCCGTCCGCTTCCGCGAGAACTCCCACGACCGCTTCCTCGTCGTCGATGACCGCGACCTCTTCCTGATCGGCGCCTCTCTGAAAGACCTCGGCAAGAAGTGCTTCGGCTTCACGAAGATGGACTCCGCGGAAATCCCGGGTCTCAAAGCGAGACTTTGACGTCCCCCGCGGCGTCCGCGCGCGTGGCGGGGTCCGCACCCCGCCACGCGCACACCGGAAACATTTTTCGTCCGCGTGAAACCTTGCGGCGGTTTTCGGCATCTTATAGAATGGAGGGGCCAATCGCCCCCGACGACGAATGGACATCGCCGACCACATCCGCCGCGACCCGGAAGAGGGCGCCCGCCGACTCGTCTCCGAGCTCGGCCCGGGCCTGTATGGCGTCGCCCTGCGCCTCGTCGGCGACGACCGCGCCGCCGCGGACGACCTCTACATGCGGGCGCTGGAATGCGCCTTCGCGAAAATCGTCCAGTATCGGGGCGACGGCCTCTTCCTCTGGCTCCGCGCCATCCTGGTGAACATCCGCCGGATGGACCTGCGCCGCCGGGGACGCGACCTTCCCGTCCCCGACGACGAGACCGACCTGGATTCGCTCCCCGGCGAATCGCCGGAGCCGTTCTCCGCCCTCCTCGCCCGCTCCGACGCCGACGCCGTCCGGGCCGCCGTCGCCCGCCTCCCCCTACCGTATCGCCGCGCCGTCCTGCTCCGCTACTGGCGCGACCTCGCCGTCCCGGAGGTCGCCGCCGCGCTCGCCCTCCCCGCCAACACGGTGAAAACCCACCTCGCCCGCGCCCGCGCGCTCCTCCGCGCCGACCTGGCGCCCATCCTCGGAAAGGAGCCCCCGCCGTGACCCGACCGACCGACATCGACCAGGAGGAACGCGCCGTCGGCGCCGCCTTCCGCGCCGCCCTGCCGCCGCCTCCCGGCACGACGGACCCCGCCGCGCTCGACGCCGCCTTCCTCGGCGCCCTCCGCGCCGCCCCCTCCGACCCGCCTCCTCCTCCCGACCTCGCCTCCCGCCTCGCCGGCATCGCCCGCCGCGCCCTCATCCGCGCCCGCCGCCGCGCCCTCCTGCGCCGCGCCGCCGCCCTCCTCCTCGCCGTCCTCCTTCTCGCCGGCTGCGCCGCCGCCGCCACGCGCCTCTGGCGCGAGCTGGACTTCTCCGACGCCGGCCGCGCCGACGGCACGCACGAATGGGTCGCCGGGAACAGGTGGGAGCTCGTCGAGGACCCCGCCGACGGCACCCGCGAATGGGTCGCCAGGAACGGGTGGAAGCTCGTGGGCGACTCCGCTGAAACCGCCGAACGCGAATGGCTCACCTGGAACGGCGAGCCCTACGGCTCCAACACCGAAATCCGCGCCCGCCTCACCCTTGTCCCCTCGGAGAGCCCGGTCCGCGGCGCGCGCTTCATCCTTGCGCCCTCCAGCGAATCATCCGGCTGGTACGTCGACCCCGGCGTTGAAATCGTCCTCGAAACCAACCGCGTCGGCATCGCCGTCGGCCCCGGCGAATGGGAGGCGGGCGGCGGCTGGGCGCTCGTCGGACTCGAGACCGGCCCCGCCGGCCCCACCGAATGGTTCCCCCGCCGCCGCCCCGGCCCGAACCTCGACGTCCGCATCGCCTTCTGCCGCGGCGAAGCCGCCGTCTGGCTCGACGGCGCCCGCGACCCAGCCCTCCACACCGACCGCATCTACGAGAGCTTCCTGCCCGGCAACTTCCGCGACCCCGGCTCCTTCCACGTCGTCGCCACCGGCGTCCGCATCTCCGGCCTCGCCATCCGCCCCGCCGATCCCGCCGAGATGCCGCCGCTGCCGCCCCGGACCGTCGCACTCGACGTCCTTGCCGCCGACCTCCCCGCCGCCGCGCTGGACGACCCCGCCTTCGATCCCCTCTACGGCGGGCGCGACCGCCCCGCCGGCTCCGGCCGCTTCCGGCCCGGGTCCTTCGCCGGCTTCCGCGGCTCCCGCGCCGACGCCCTCCTCGACGCCGCCACGAACGCCCCCGGCGCCCGCGTCGCGCGCTTCCCCCGCCGCGAAACGCCCGACGGCGTCCCCGTCCGCCTCGGCCCCTCCCCAGTCCGCGCCGCCGCCGCGCCGGACGCCGAGTGGCTCGAACTTGTCCCCCGCATCGAAGGCCGCGGCGCCCGCATCGAACTGGACGCCACCCTCCGCCCCGGACGCCGCCCCGGCGACGCCCCCGAAACCGCCCGCCTCGGCTTCCGCAGCGGCCAGACCTACGTCCTCGTCCGCCCCCGCCACCTCCCCGGCGACCCCGATTCCGCCCCCTCCCGCGCCCTCCTCGTCTTCCTCACCGCCCTCGCGCGCGGCGGCGGCCCCGACCCCGCCCCGCCGCCGCCGGTCCCGGCGGACCTCGCCACGGGAGGGCCGCCGTCCCCGGCGATTCCGCCGCAGCAATCCCGGCTTGTCAACGCGGTCCTCTTCCTGACCTGGCTCGAAACCGGCCCGGGCGAGGACCCCGTCGCGGCCGTTCCGCACCTTCGCGACTATTCCGCCTTTTCCCCCGACCCCGCCACCCGCGCGTTCGTCGCGGCCGCGACCAATCTCCACGCCTCGGATGCCGCAGTGCGCGTCGGAATCGGTTCGGACGCATGGTGGAACGACACGTGGTGCCTGCCCGTCGTGCAAGGCGAAACCGTCGCCGCGCTTTGCAGCATCGACCTGTCGCCGCCGGACGCGGACGGCCTCAGCGACGTCCGCGTCGAAACGGCCTTCGCGGAGAAACGCGGGGAAATCGTCGACGGAGACCGCATTTCTGCCCGGTTCGAGACCCGCGCGCGACTCCGCTCCTTCGATGACGAATCGCTCGTCCTCGGCCCGATCCCCGCCGGACACGTCTCGACCAACGCGAACGCCCGCGCGTGGCTCGTCGTCGCCTGGGACCACGCCGAGGAAGAACCCCACGCGGAGGGCGCGGAGTCGGATTCCCGCACGGCCCCCGCCGCGCCGCAGCCGCGCGACCCGGCCGACGCGGTCCTCTTCCTGAAGTGGTTCGAGGCCGACGCGGGCGCGGATCCCGCCGCGGGCCTTCCGCACGTGGGCGAAGGGAAAGTCTCCGAAGCGCCGGACCCCGCCACGCGCGCGTTCCTGGTTTCCGGCACGAACGACCTCGCGGGCGTCGTCGCGCGCGATTCCAGCATCATCGAAGCCGACTGGGGCCGACCCGCGTTTCAGAAGACCGTCCAGCAGTCCTGGCGCGCCCCCGCGTGCAAGACCGAATCCCTGCTCTGGAACGTCATCGTCTCCAATCCCGGCCCGGACGGCGACATCGTCTTCTGCCGCGTCGAAGCGACCCTCTCCGGCAACCCGGATCCCGCCCCGGACGCCGAATGCGTCCAAGTGCGCGTCAAAGCCCTCGCCCCGCTGCCCCGCGGCGACCGGCTCGTCCTCGGCCCGATCCCCGCCGGACACGTCTCGACCAACGCGAACGCCCGCGCGTGGCTCGTCGTCGCCTGGGACCACGCCGCGGAAGAACCCGGACTCACCGCGAGCATGGCGCTGGCCAAGTACGTCGTTCACGAGATGCAGGGCGCCGGCCTGGAACTGGAGCGCAAGGCCGGCTGGATTCGCACGCGGCGCGGCATCGTGCGCTTCGGCGACAAGACCGATGCCGAAAAGGACGCCCTCATCGCGAAAGACCCGCGCTACGGCAACGTCGTCTGCCGCTGCGAGCAGATCACCGAGGCGGAGATCGTCGAGGCGATCCGCCGCCCGGTCGGCGCGCGGACGCTGGACGCCGTCAAGCGCCGCGTCCGCGCCGGGATGGGCCGGTGCCAGTCGGGCTTCTGCGGCCCGCAGGTCCTCGCCATCCTCGCCCGCGAGTTCGGCATCCCCGAAACCGAAGTCCGCAAGCGCGGCGTCGCCGCCTACATGCTGGCGCACTGAGCGAGGGGGCGCGAGGGACGTTCGCTACTCGTCCGAGAGGAGGACCTCGATCCAGCGCTGGGGATGGCCGACGGCGGGTTCACCCGTGAAGGAGAGGCCGCCCTTGACGCGGGCGTCGCCGGTCGCGGCGGGGTCGTCGGCATTGTGGACGGCGAGGCCCAGGCAGACGACGGCGCCGGGCTCGACGGTGGCGGGGATGATGCGGGCGCGCGGCAGGAACACCTCGTAGACGCAGCCGTCGCTCGTGCGGGCGAAGACCGGCGTCATGTCCGGAATGCGGCAGTTGCCGTGCTCCTTGGTGTTGGCGGTGATCTGCCGGTCGGCCACGCGGTTCGCCCAGAGGATCGCGCACGTGCCGTCCGCCGACGGGAAGACCGCGTATTCGTAGTCGTCCTGCCCCGGGGCGTCCAGCTCGGTGCGTCGCGCGTCGCCGTATCCGTCGATGCCGATCTGCAGGCAGTCGTTCGCGTTGCGCTTCGCGCCCACGGCGAATTCCTCGTGCACGAACGTCGCGTCCCGCACCGCGACGCGGATGAAGAGCCCCTGGTCGTTCCACGCGAGCCGCGCCTCGCCGCCGTATCCCGCGGGCGTTTCGCCCCACGGCTTGAGCGGGAGAGCCGGATGATTCGTCCAGTCGACCTGCGCCGGGTCTTCGCCGTCGTAGGCGGTCCGGCGCGCGACGGTCGCGCCGAACGAGAGGTCGCGCCGGACGTCGGCGGTCTCCGCCGATTCGAAGGAGAGCGGCAGCTCGATCGTCCGCACGGCGTCCGGCGTGACGGACTCCGCGAGCGGAACGGCGCGCGTTGTCTCCGCGGACGCGGGGAGCGTCGCCGCCTCGCCGCACAGCCGTCCCGGGACCGGGCGGTCGAGGAGGTTGCGCGCGCGGACCTCCGCCGTGCGCGCGTCCTTGAGCGACGCGCCGAGCGTCACGGACGCCGTTCCGCCCGAGACGATGCGCGCCTTGCGGAGCGCCGCGACGAACGCATCCGCGCCGCCCTCCTTCCCGCGCAGGAAGAGCGGGAAGGGCGAGACGTGGAACGAGAACGCGCCCTGTGCGGGGAAACGGCGCGGGTTGTTCATGAAGTCGACGACCTCGTCGAGCGCGCCCTGCATGTCGACCTCCGCGACGGGCGGCGCCTTGCGTCCGGCGTCGACCTCCGGGTCGCAGCCCCACACGGCCGCGACGGGGCGGCCGAAGCCGTCGTCGAAGACGTAGGCGCGGACGTTGGGCGCGAAGCGCGCGTCGGCGAGGAACCGCTTCGCGTGGCCGAGCCGGTGGCCGATCACGTTCGGCGCGAACTGCACGGCGCGCGGCGTGAGGCGGTCGTGCTCGAGGTCGAAGTTCTTGAACACGCCGGCGCAGGCGGAATGCACGTCGTGCCGGAGCGCGATGATCCAGCTGCGCGCGAACCAGGCGGCGGAGACCTTCTCGGTCCAGCCGATGTCGTAGGAGAGCGCGCCGCCGAGCCACGTCGCGGGCGTGGTGTACCAGCTCGCGGAGAGCGTCCCCCACTGCGGAATCTCGTAGGGGCCCCAGTGCATGCCCTCGGAGAGGTCGAGCGGCGCGTCCGCGTAGCCGAGGCGCGCGAGCATCGCCCGCGTCCGGGCGAGGTCGACGTCGAGGTCCGGCGCCTCGGGCCGGTTGCGGTAGCTGTGGGCGGAGAGGCGGTCGAAGCGCCACCCGAGCCCGTTCGCCGCCGCGAGGATGCCCTCGATCTCGGCGATGCCCTTGTCGGGGTTGAGGTTCCAGGGGTCGTCGCCGGCGTAGGGCTTCTCGGGACAGACGCTCTTGATGCCCTCGCCGAACGCCTTGAGGATCATCGCATAGTTCCTGTAGGCGTTCGACACGACGCCGTCGGGGCTCCAGAATTCCGTCGGGTAGGTGCCGAAGAACTCCGAGCCGAACTGCCAGCGCTCGACGAACGGATACTCGCGCGCGAGGCGTGCGGCGCCGTCGCGCACCTTCCGCAGATACTTCTCCGTGGGCACGCCATCGGGACAGTCCGGGTCGAGCACGGGGTCGGTGAAGAGCACGTCGGGCTTTGAGGCCTCGTCGCCCTGGTGCGGGCCGCGGAACGTGTGGAGGCGGTAGCACCAGTGCTTCACGCCGCTGGCGTCGGTGTAGCGCGAGGGGACGTGCACGGCGCAGACCGGGATGCCGTTCGACGCGTAGAGCTCGAACGCCTCGCGGCGGAGGTTGCCCGTCACGACGGACTTCATCCCGAAGCCGGTCTTGCGCCACCGGTCGAGCAGGTGCCGCGTGTTCTCCGGGCGCGCGAGCGCGCCGTAGTCGTCGGAGCAGAGGAACCGGCGCGGGTGGTCGTTGTGCAGGAAGTCGCACACGGCGAAGCGGTCGAACTCGCGCGCGGAGGAGCCGTCGGCGAGCGCGTAGTCCGTCTGGACCGCGAAGAGGCCGAGCCCCAGCGACGCGCCGTCGAAGTCCGGGACGATCTCCGCGCGCCCGGACGCGTCCGCCTCGAACGGGAACTCGCCGTCGAAGCGCGTCTCGCCGAAGAAGTCGCGCACCCGGACGCGCGCCGTTCCCTTCGCGCCCGGCGCGGCCGAGACCGCGAGTCGCGCCTCGATCGGCGAGCCGGCCGCGACGAAGTCGTCGGAGGAGGACGTGAGCAGCTCCGCCTCGGCCGGCGGCGGCGCGAAGTCCGTCGCCTCCTCCCCCTTTTCGAACTGGACCGCGTCCACCCACACCGCGCCGCCGGGCGGCCCGGTGCGGGAGCTGGCGGAGAGGTGGATCACGACCGGCATCGACACCGGAACGTCCACCGCGAGGACGTAGCGCTTCCAGTCCTTCTCGGGGTAGACCCGCAGCGCGCCGCCCGGGATCTCCGCGAACGGCGAGCCCGTGGAGAAGTTCCCGATCCACGCCGAGAGACGGACGTCGCCCGGCTTGTCGCTCTTCGCGTAGAAGCTCAGCACGTGGCGCCCCGGATCGGCCGCGACGGGATGCAGCGCGATTCCGCCCGTCGTGTCGAGGTTGCGGTGGTCCGTGCCGTTCCTCTCCCACGCCAGGATCCGCAGCGACCGCGCGCCGTGCACGCGCTCGGACCCGTCGGCGATCCACACCGGCAGGTCCCAGCGCTCCGGGAAATACCCGGTTCCGATGTCGACCGACCGGTAGAGCCCCAGCAGGCCGCGCTCGAACGACGAGTTCACGAGCAGGTTGCGTGTGCCCGTCTGCGGCATCCCGAGATTCTCCGCGAGGCGAAAGTCCACGCCGCCGCGCTCGTCATCGCCGGCCTGCGCCTCCACGCCCCGGCGCAGGTCGAGGTAGATGCGGTAGCCGTGCCGCCGGCCCTCGACCTTGTCCGCGATCCGGAACTCGATGCCCCAGGCGAGGTTGAACCGGTTGGCCGAGTCGCCCGTCTCGCCCGGGCGCGTGGAGATCCGGAACTGCCGCGCCGCGTGCTCCCCGAAGAACTCGAACTCGAACTTCTCGTGGGGCTTGATCCGCCAGACGCCGTAGTCCTTGCCGGGCGCGTCCGGCAGGTCCTCGGCACCGCCGTTCACGGTGAACCGCGCGCCCTCCTTCGCCCGCTCGTAGGGGATCGTCCACTTCGCGCCGTAGGTGTGGAAGGTGAACATGTCGTTGTCGGGCTCCGTCCAGGTCGCCTCGATCAGCACGAGGCCGTCCGGCAGCAGCTCGACGCGCTGGCGGTACGCGTTGTCCCAGGAGAAGTCCTCCAGACGGAACGGCCGCTCGTGGACGATCGCGTTCCCGTCGCGGAACATCCGGCCGCCGCCCTCGCGGAAGCGGTAGGTCGGATCCGTCCAGAGCTTCTTGCCGGTCGCCTTGGACACCGCGTCGCCGAAGTACTGCATCGTGAAGAGCGTCGTGCCGCCCTCCGTGAGCGCCAGCTTCGAATTGAGCTGGATGGAGAGGCGCTTCGACCCCGCCACGATGTCGTTGCCGTCCCAGCGCGGCTCGATCGCCACCGCCTCCTCCGCCCCACGGTCCTCCGGCGCGGGCAGCCCGCGTTCCATCGGTTCGAGCGGCCGTGGCTCGCCGCCGAACGCCGTCGCAGCGGCGACGGCGAAGCACAGGCACGAAATCCGGTTTCGGGCGAATTTCATTGTTGTCGTCTCCTTGGTAACAGTCTGATGCGGCGGAGCTTGTCCGGACCGAACAAACCCAGGCGCAGGCGCGGCTCGTGGAGGAACGTTCCCGGAACGTCGTTGGTGAACGCGAGGGTGCCGTCCGTTCCGGTCGCGACCCGCTCCACGCCGAAGAAGAATTCCGTTTCGCCCCCGAGCGACTGCCGGGAAACGGCGTAGTCCGCATGCCAGCCGGCCGGCGTCCGCGGATGGTCCTTCCGCCGGAGGATCGCGGGCGGGGGCGGCTTGCGCTCGCTCTTGCGGTCCATGAGGAACAGGTGCGCCTCTTCCGGCCCCTCTCCCGCCGACTCGAAGTCCAGGTGGAAGACGATTTCGTCCGTACCGGATTCGAATCGCCAGGAGATTCCGTTGGCGCCGTAGGTCCCGCCTTCCCCGGCCGTTTCGCCGTCCCACGCCAGGAACGCCCCGACGTCCCCGCCGGCGACGGCCACGGCCTCCGCCGCGGCGAAGTCCCCGTCGAGCAGTTCGCGGAGCCGGTCGGCGCGCCACCGCAGCTTGGCCGGAAAGAACTGGAACGTCTCCGCTTCGGAATGGTATCCGAGGCGGGGGTCGCGCTCGCAGAGTTCCGCCAGGCGCAGGGAGTTCCCGATCTCCTCGCGGACGATTTCCTTCATTTCGGAGAGCAGGCGCCCCGAGTCCGGCGGCGAGTCCAGCAGGGCGTTGCGCAGGACGTAGAAGCGGAGGATATTGTGCCCGGAGCGGAACAGGACGTCCAGCGCCCGCGCGACGGAAAAGTCCCCTTCGCGGCCGCGCTCGTCCGCCTTCTCCAGTTCCGCCAGGCCCTCCCGCCATTCGCGCGACAGGATTCCCGTCAGCTCCGCGAGTTCGCCGAGCCCGAACTGCTCCGCGCACTCGCCCAGCGCGTCGCCCGCGGGGAACGTCTCCGGCTTCCAGCTACGGGTGAGCGGACGCATCGCCTGCTTGAGGTGCAGCGGCCAGACCGGGCCGTCGTGCATCGGGCCGTAGTACTGGAACTGGATGTCCAGCGGATAGTTGGAATAGCCGTCGGCGAAGCGCTTCCAGGCCGCGACCGCGTGCCGCCGGTCGCGCCCCCAGCGGGGCTTGGCCAATTCGTCGAGGAACGCGTCCTCGCCGGCCGCGAAGTCCTCCCAGGCGAGCCGGCCCGCCGCCTCGTTCATGAGCCCCGGGCAGTTGCCGAAATACCAGCACTGGATCGCGTCCCGGACGCCCAGCTCCCGCATGGCGCGGTATTTCCGGTAGAGCAGGCCCGGCACGGGAATCTCCGGAACCGTCGCGCATTCGTGGGAGCAGGCCACCTGGAGCTTGGCGGCGAGCCCGCAGCGCCCCCGGGCGGCCGCGGCCATCCGCGCGAAGCGGTCGGACGGCCCGACGGCCGAGAGCCAGTAGTCGCCGCCGGCGCGGATAGAACCGAGCTGGCGCTGCGTCACGCCCGATTCGAAATTGACGGCCACCGTCACGTCCGCCGGCAGTTCGGCGGGCAACCGCTCGACCCAGCCGGCGACCGGTTCCGCCTGCGGCAGGTAGAGCCAGGAGACCAGTTCCGCCTCGGGGGCGGCGGCGGCCATGCCCCGCTTCATGGCGCCGAGCACGTCGGCCAGGATTTTCCCGGGCGACCGGCCGCAGCGCCGCGGGCACGGAATCGCGGCGGCGTCGTCGGAAAGGCGGGCCCGGCTTGTGCAGGACGTCGTGCGTTCGCCGAGGGAAATCGTAATCAGCCCGCCCAGGCGCGGAACCGCGCGGAACAAGGACTCCGTGCATTCGCGGAGGTATCTCCGCGCCGCCTCCGAGTCCACGCAGAAGCTGTCGAGGTCCGTTCCCGTCCCGTCCGCGGGATGGCCCGGCCCCCGCATCGCCTCGCATCCCGGCGGCACCGGGTTCCCCGCCGCCTTCGACCAGAAGATCGGTTCGATGCAGAACGCCCAGATCGTGATCCCGTAGCGCCGGCAGCGTTCGACCGTGGCGCGCAGCTTGGCGATCCGGCGCGCCGCGTCCGGCGGCGCGGGCCGGAACGACGTGTCGCAGATTTCGCGGAACGCGACGGTCAGCCACAGCCCGTTCACGCCTTCGTGCGCCAGGCGGCCCAGGTATTCCTCCGGGTAGTAGTCGACGTCGTCCATGAGTTCGTCGACGTTGAACGGCGGCCGTTTGATCGGGCCGAAGAAGCAACGCGAGATCCGGTTCCGCAACCACGGCTTCCGCCGGACCGTTCCCCGCTTGAGGTACGGCGACCCGGCAAGCCGGTCGCGCAGGTGGTAGAGGCCTCGACGGATTGCCTCGGCGTCGGACGCCTCCAGCGTCACCCCGTCCTCTCCGACCGTCAGGCGGTACTCCTCCCGGTCCAGGCCGGGAACTTCCCTCGTTTCGACGGGAACGGCGCCGCCCGCCAGACCCGCCTCCGCCAGGAACCGTCCGAAATCCGCATTCGCGGTGTCGAGCAGACCTTCCGGATCGGGGAAGCCCGCCCGCAGGAACAGGCCCCGCTTCGCGTCCAGTTCGTTCGGACCGCACGGCGCGTCGTCCCAGCGCGGCGCGAAGGGTTCGTGCCGACGGAACGCTTCCGAGAGGAGCGCCGCTCCCCTTGGATGGTCGGGCATTCCGTCGTCACGGACGTTCGGCATCGTCGGTTCCTCCGTCAGTTGCCGGCGGGCTTCCGGTTGCTGAACGTCCCGCTGGGCGGGATGGCGACGGCGTCCTCGGGATCGGGCTTTTCCGGGTCGAACGCGCGGTAGGGTTCGCGGATCGCGTCGCCGGCGACCGGGATGTCGGCAAGGCCCGCCGCGACGATGCGCGCCATCTCGTAGGCGCCGTACATGCTGTGGTGCGTGTTGTCCACGTTCTTGCCGTCGATGGGGCGCTGGAGCCGCTTCGACCCTTCGGCGCCGAGCGCGCCCATCATCCGGTAGCTCGCGTCGTTGAGGTCGATGCACGGCACGCCCTTCGCGTCCGCGACCGCCTTCGCCGCCTTGGCGTAGGCCCCGAGCGACTTGCCGAACTGCGTGCCGTGGGCGGGATGGAAGCCGCGGCGCTCCACGGGCGTCACGACGACCGGGTGCGCGCCCTTTTCGCGGATGCGGTCGATCCACTCCCCGAGCCGCCGCGCATAGCCGTTCTCCGCCTCCTCGCCCGCGATCTTCTGGTCGTTGTGCCCGAATTGGATTAGCACCCAGTCGTCCTTCGCGAGATGCTCGAGGACGCGCTCGAGGCGACCCTCCTCCCCGAAGGTCTTCATCGCGAGCCCCGACTTCGCGAAGTTCGCGGTCGTCCACCCCGGACGCACGAACGCCGGCAGTACGAGCCCCCAGCTCCCCAGCGGCTCGTTGCGGTGGTCCTCCACGGTCGAATCGCCGCAGATGTAGATCGTGCGGGCCGACGCGTTCGGCGTCACGCGCGGCGCGGGCGCCGCTTCGCCGCCCTGCGGCGCGTTCGTGAAGAGCTCGATCTTCAGCTTGCGGTTGCTCCACTCGTCGCCTTTCTTCGTCGTGTAGGGCCCCGGCACGCGCGCGGTGAAGGTCACCGTCTTCTTCTCGCCCGCCGCGAGTTCGGTCCGGTCGACGGCGATCCGCCGCCCGGCGAACTTCACGAAGTTGGTGGACGGCCCGTCGCCGAGATCGATCTCGACGTCGTAGTTGCCGATCTCCATTGGCTTGTCGAGCAGCATGCACGCGCGGAACGCCGCCGCGTCCTCGCCGAAGGCGGTGGCGGAAGCGGCGAAAACGATCGCCAATGCGGAAAGGATGTGTCGTCTGTTCATCGTGTTCTACCGAACGATGATGGTTGTTCCCCGGGGGGCGTAGCGTTTCAGGACGAGGAACTCCGAAGGCGGAAGCGCGCGCTCGGTGTAGCGGATCTCGTCGAACCACCCCTGCATCGGATGGTCGTTCAGGTTGCCCCCAACGGAAAACGCCATGCCGTCCTTGAAACAGGCGGGGAAGTCGACGATCGGCGCGGGCAGCGTCAAGGTTTCGCACTCCTCGTGGCCGATGAAGAAGCGCACGGTCGGACGGTCTTCATTGTCGGCGTCCGCCACGCGGTACACCACCGCGTAGTGCTGCAAATGCCGGTTGACGCACTTCTCCTGGTAGGCGGTCTTCATCCCGGGAACGGCATAGGACTTCTGCTGGTACGCGCCGTCGACGGGTCCAACGACGACCTGAAAAGTGAACCCCAGCGACTTCATGTCAAGATAGAGGTCCCACGCATACTGGGTTGTTACCGAGCCCGAAACGCCGTTCTTGAACGCCCCCTTGACGCCGAAGACGGACGCGCGAGTGCGCGGATCCGCGCCAAGCACGGCCCTCCATCCGGCGATGTCGGGCCGCCAGTACATCTCGGCGGTGAAGTCGGAGGCCGTCAGAAGGTCCACGTCGCCCATCACGAAGGACGGCCCCTTGCCGAAGTATTCGGAGCTTGCATTCTTGGGGCCTATGACAAGGAAGGCGCAGTTCGTGTTCGGGCGCATGTCCTTGTCCGGCACCACCAGGCCGCTGCGGATGCGGTCCGTGACGTTCGAGGCGTAGCCGTCCATCGTCAGCGTGCCGATGCTTTCGTCGGTGTAGGTGAACGTGTATGGCGTCACGACGCCGTCGCCGGAATGCCGGAAGGTCTGCCCGTCGACGGCATACGCGTACTGGTTCGTGACGGGGGCGCCATAGCGCACGCGCCACAACGCCTCGTTCGGGACCGTCCCCAGCGACACGCCGGTCGCGTTCGACTCGAACGTCCAATGGAAGCTCGTTTGCAGGGCCGCGTCGTCCGGCGGGATGTCCGACGCGCGCAGCAGCTCCTTCGACGAAAGCACGCGGTCCGTGACGCGCAGCGCCGCGAACCGCGCCGCCGTGAGGCCGTTGCCGAGCGAAAACGCCTCGAACGTGGCCGCCTTGTCGCCTGTGCACGCCCGCTCGCTTCCGGAATGCGTGTAGTCGAGGATGGCCTTGAGCTTTCGCGTCTCGCCATTGTAGGTCACGGCCATGTGATGCCACGTCCCCGGAACGATCCCGTCCCCATTGGTCAGTTGCGCGATGGAAGCGTTCCCCGCGGTGCTGGCATAGATCGCACGGACCGAGTAGCCGCGTCCCTGGCTGTCGGGTTGGCTCTGGAGAAGCACGAAAATCCGTTCGCCCTCTCCGAACCGGACGTTGTACTGATAGGTGGCGGGAGCTCCGGTTCTCAGCATCTTCACCGCATCGAACTTGAAGAAGAACTCCACCGTCCAGGAGTCGAGCGCCGCGAGCCGCGCGCCGAGATCGGCGAACTCGATCGAAGTGGCGGAATTGATCTGCGCGTCCCAGCTGTTCGTAAACCACGTTGTCTGAATCGACCGGAACGCATTGGTGCTGTAGACGGCGTCGGCCCTCCAGACGCTGTTCGTGTAGAGGTACCGCCCCGGAACGTCGTCCAGGAACGTGGCGGTGGCGGCGTCGCCGCTGTTGCGGACCGCGCCTCCGGAGAGGGAGGACGGATCGACGGCGTTGTGCAGGGCGACGCCGATGGCGTCGGCCCCGTCGTTTCCTTCCGAGAAGGGATAGAACGCCACCTCCGCGGCGGACGCTCCGGAGGCCAGGGCCAGGATCGCTGCCGCGAACACAGAGAATCTCCATCGCGCTTTCATGGTTCTTCCTTTCGTTCGCTGGCCGGGACGTCCTCGCAAGAGACCGTGCAGTCCGGATGCGGGGTCACGACGAGGATTTTCGGTTCGTGGTTCCACTTGAACGACAGCACGCCGGGCGGGACGCCGCGCTCGACCCAGTCGACGATCTTCGCGTCGAGGCCGATCGGCGAGCCGACGAGTCCCGCGCCCGACGGCTCGCCGCCGGCGCCGTGCGAACGCCCGGGAACGGAGTAGTAGGCGAGAAACTCCGCCGCCTCGGCCTCCCCGCCGCACCGCGCGGCGACGGACTCGCAGTATTCGCGAATTTCCGGCTCCGGGCAACTCGAGTCCTCAAGACCGCCGTACAGGATGATTTTGCCGCCGCGCGCCCGGAACGCGGTAAGGTCGGCGGGGGGAAAGACCTCCGCCTCGGACGCGTACGCCGCGAGGTCCGCCTCGGTGGCCGCCGAGAGACTGGGCAGTCCCAGATACTTCGGCAGGAGAAACGACCACGCGCCGGCGAACTCCACGCCGATGAGGCGTCCCGGGGCGAAGGGCTTGCCGTCGACCGGGAGCGGCTCGAAGAGTTCGCGCCACAACGCCTCGCGGTCCGCGAGGGCGGGATTGCGAGCGACGATCTCGCTCCAGCAGCCGTCCAGCTTCTCCTTCGTGGGGCGCGGATCGACGATGAAGCGTCCGCGCGCGAACGCGGGGTCGGTCTTCGCGAACCAGGCGAGCTCGGCTTCGCGCACGGCGGCGATCTCGTCCTTCGTGAACCACTTCCCGTATTTCTCCTTGAGGCGCCGGTGCCGCCACGCGTTCGAGCTCCGCGAGCGCTCCGTGATGCCGGGGACCTCGCTCACGATCCCGTCGTAGTCCTCCGGGAATCGCGACGCCTCCTGCACGCCCTGGAGCCCGCCGCACGACGCGCCCGTGAAGTAGCACTTGTCCGGCCCGCGCCCGTAGTACGCCTCGACGAGGCGCTTGGCGGCCACCGTCATGAGGTGCGTCGCGCGCCAGGCGTAGTCGCGCAGTATCTCGCGGTCGGTCGGCGTCTCCGCGAACGGCGACCGCGACGTCCCCAGGTCCGAGTGGACGCAGGCCGAGGTGCCGTTGAAATGGAAGCTCACGGCGCCGGCCCAGCCGCCGTTGCCGAAGCCCCAGAGCCGGCCGTCCCACTTGTCGGGCGCCGGGAGGCCGAGCTCGCAGCGGATGAACGAGGCCGGCGTCGGCGCGAGCGTGAACGCCACCCGGAGGGCGCTCCCCCGGCGCTCGACGAGCGTGATTTCGCCGCCGTCGTCGAGCTTCGCGGCGCGGAGCCGTTCCTCGGCCGCGGACGGCGCGCCCGCCGGCTCCGCCGCCGCGAGGTTCGCGGAGAGCGCCGCCACGCACAGGCACGCGGCGCGGTTCCGGGCCTCCTTCATTGTTGCGCCTCCTTTCCGACCGTCGCCATCTGGAGGTCCTGGATGTTCACGTCTTCGTTCCAGTAGCGCCAGCGCATCCCGACGAGGGAGTAGAACGCCTCGCGGAGCTTCGGCGGCGCGTGGTCGTAGTTGCACGTGTAGCCGACCGCGAGGCGCCGCGACCGGTCGCAGAGCCCTTCGCTGCCGCCGACGCCGCCGTGCCCGAACACGCGCGAGAGGTCGTCCGCTTCGCCCCAGAGCCCGTAGCCCATCCCGAAGACCATGTGCCACTTCTTCAGCCCCTCGGCGTCGGGGACGGGGTCGGACGGATGGCGGCAGGGCCGCAACGCCTCGTCCAGCGTCGCTTTGCGGACGAGCGGCGGCTGGCCGTCGAATCCACAGAGCCGGTCGTAGAACGTCGCGATCGCCCGGGCCGTCGCGACCGCCCACGAGCTCGGCAGCATCGCGCGGCGCGCGACGTCGCTGTTCATCGTCTCGAACATCTCGCCCCGGTAGACGGTCGCGACGCGCGCGATCTCCGCGTCCCCGCAGACGAAGAAGAACTCGTCCGCGATGCCCGCCGGCTCGAGAACCTGCTCCCGCAGGACGTCGCCGACGGGACGGCCCCACGCCTTCTCGAGAAGGCCGCCGAGCGCCCAGCCGTAGGACTTGGGCATGTAGCGCTGCGTCGTCCCGGGCCCGATCTCCGGGGCGCACGAGGCGTACCAGTCGAGCATCGCGTTCCAGTCGGCCATCGCGGCGAGGCCCGCCGCGTCGTTGCCGAGTCCGGGCTTCCGGTCCGGGAGCCCGCTGCGGTAGCCGAGCAGCTCGCGAACCGTGAGCCGCTCCTTGCCGCCGCCGCGGAACGCGGGCCACCAGTCGGACACCGGCCGGTCGTATTCCAGGATTCCGCGCTCGACGCTGCGGTGCACGGCCGTCGCGAGAAGCGGCTTCTCCGTCGAGAAGACCGGAAAGAGCGTGCGGCCGTCGATCTTCGCCGCGCCGGCGTCCGCGGACATCGTCCCCGCGTGGACGTCGACGACGCACTCGCCGTCCCGGAACGCGCAGAACTGCAGCGCGCCTTGCAAGCCCTCGCGCACGGCGAGGTCCGCCAAGGCCTGCGCCTTCTCCTGCAGTTCTCCCGTCGGCTTCATTGCGGTCTTCGCCTCCGTCACGACGGGTTGCGCGCGGCGGCGGGGCCGTTCCGCGCGTCCCCCGCCTCGCGCAGGATCTGCGCGGCGGGCGCGGGAATGCGGCCGAGGGGGTCGGGGCCGACGTTGAGGAGGTAGTTCGCGCCGAGCGCCTTCAGGTGTTCGCGCGTGGCGCGGACCTTTTCGGCGCTCTTCCAGTTCTGGTCGGTCGGCTTGTAGCCCCACGAGTCGTTGAGGGTCGCGCACGACTCGTAGAGCATTGCGCCCTTGTCGTCCGTCGGAATCTCGTTGTCGCCGGAGGACGTGTAGTCGCAGACCATCCGCTTGTTCGTCCCCTGGCGCGAGCCGCCGCCGATCCGGGAATTGACGAGGCATCCCGGCTGGTGGCGCCGCACGAGCGAATAGAGGTCGAAGGCCTGGTCCTCCGTGAGCGTGGAGCCGATGTCGAACCAAACGAGCGCCAGGTCGCCGTATTGCGTGAGGATCTCCTCGACCTGCGGCTTCGCCTTCTCCTCGAAGTAGCGGGAGAAGTCCTTCTTCGCCTTGTCGGGGAAGTCCCAGTTGTTCGTCCAGGCCGAACCGCCGCCCCAGTCGTCGGGCCGCGTGTAGCCGCCGCCGTCGGGATGGCTCCAGTCGAGGTCCTGCGAGTAGTAGAGGCCGAGCCGGAGGCCGTGCTTCCGGCAGGCCTCGGCGAGCTCGCCCACGACGTCGCGCCCGAACGGCGTGGCGTCGACGACGTTGAACCGGGAGACCTTCGAGCGGAACATCGCGAAGCCGTCGTGGTGCTTCGAGGTGAAGACGACGTACTTCATCCCGGCGTCGCGGGCGATCCGCACCCATTCGTCGGCGTCGAAGAAGATCGGATCGAACGCCTTCGCGAGCGCCGCGTATTCGGCGTTGGGGATGCGGAAGTAGGCCTGCGCCCATTCCGCGATGCCGGGCATCACGCGCCCGCGCCACTCCCCGCCGAGGAGGGCGTAGAGCCCCCAGTGGACCATCAGTCCGTACTGGGCCTCCTTGAACCACCGGCGGGATTCCTCGAGCCGGTCTTCGTTGTCGTTTGCCATGGTCGGTTCCATCCGTGGCCCATATCCTACCACAGATCGCGGCGGAATGACACGCCATTTTGCGAAACAATCACTGGCCGTTTCGCGATAGCGCGGCGGCCGCGCGCGAAGCGCGCCAGTCGCTCGGCGAAAGGCCGCAGGCGGCGGTGAAGTGGCGGCGGAAGACGGAATAGGTCTTCCAGCCGGACAGAGGGGCGATGGCCTCCAGCTTCAGGCCGGGCCGGCGCATCAGCGCCTTGGCCGTCTCGACGCGCTCGGCGAGGATCGCCTCCTGGATCGACATCCCCGTCGCCCGCCGGAAGCGCATCTCGGCGCTGCGGCGGGAGCAGTCGAAGAGCCGGACCACGTCGGCCGCGGCGAGGCCGGACGCGGCTCTTGCGGCGATGCAGGAGAGCGCCTTGCGGGCGAGGGAGTCGCGGACGACCGCCGGCGAGGTCGATTCGCGCCGCCAGACGCGCAGCGCTCCGAACGTCGACACACGGGGAACGTCCCCATCCTTCGCGGCCAGCCGGACGAGCAGCTCCCCGGCGAGGAAGCCGCCGGCGAAGAAGTCGGGCTCGATGCTAGTAAGCGTCGGCGACGCGTGCAGGCAGGTCTCCGTGTCGTTGTCCACGGCGCAGACCGCCAGGTCGTCCGGAACGCGGATGCCGAGCGCCTTCGCCGCCGCGAGGACGGAGCGCCCGACCGTGTCGTTCGCCGCCAGCAGCGCGCAGGGCTTCGTCAGGTCCGCGAGCCAGGCGCGCAGGGCCCGGTGCCGCGCCGGGGCGTCCTCGGTCTGCCGCGCATCCGGGAAGAACGACCGACAGCCGAGCCCGTAGCGGGCCAGGGCCGCGCGGAACGCCTTCTCGCGCTCGGTGCACCACGGCTCGTCGGTGCAGGCCCCGGCGAAGCCGTAGTCCGGATAATGGAGGCGACGAAGCTCCTCGACGGCGAGGGAGACCGTCGGAACCGGGTCGTTCTCCACATAGCGGGCATAGCCGCGAGGCCGGTTTCCGGGAGACCCGATGACGACGAGCGGAACCGACGCAAAGGCCCGCATCCCGGCGAACTGGAGGCCGCCCACGACGCCGTCCGGCTTCCAGAGTTCGAGCAGCGAGCGCATGGTACGGACGTCCGCCGGCATCGCCAGGATCTGGACCGTCCAGCCATGCGCGCGGGCCGAGTCGGTCAGGCCGGCGATGTTCAGCCGGTCGGCCTCGCACCGAAGCCCCTGGAAATAGAGGATCGTCCGCTCGCGCGCCCGTTCGCGTCCGTCGCGCCGATGCTGTCTGTCGATGCCGTCCATGGTGTCGAATCCGCCTGCGAGTCTCCGGAGCGATGGCGCCATTCGGAATCCTTGCCGCCGGAAGGTTGCCTTGCTTGGCGGGATTCTACCATGAAGGGCTCCTTTCGGACAAACAAAAACAAACCCGGCGGTCGTCGTCCGGTTGAACCGTCAGGGGTCTTCGTGATAGACTTCGAGTCATGTCACAAGTGATCGACCAGATGCCTCAAAACCCCGCCGAGTTCGTCCGCGGGGCGGTCGAAACGGCGGAGGAGGGCGGCGAATGGACGTTCCATCGCTTCGCTCCCGGGCAGGCCGCCGCGTACCGCGAGGCGGGGAACGACGACTTCTATCAGAAGACGTTTGCTTCCGCCGGCGTGCGCCTCGCGCTGCGGACCGACGCCGAAGCGCTCGCGTTCGACTACCGCTTCGAGCGTGGGTCCAGCCGCGCCTTCGGCTTCTTCGACGTCTACGTGGACGGCGCGCTCGCGGCACACGGCGGTCTGGAGGCGGACGACGGCGCGCGCCACGCGTTCGCCGCCGAGCTCGGTCCGGGCGAAAAGCGCGTCGAAATCTACCTTCCGTGGAGCCGGCGGACCTTCGTCTCCAACTTCGCGCTCCGCCGCGCCTCGTTCGCGGAACCGCTGCGGCGCACCCGGACGATGCTCTGCTTCGGCGACTCGATCACGCAGGGCTACGACGCGCGATACCCCTCGCTGTCCTACGTCGAGGCCGTCGCCCGCTTCCTCGACGCCGACCCGGTGAACAAGGCCATCGGCGGCGACGTTTTCTTCCCGCCATTGCTGCGCGAACGCGACGCCTTCGACCCCGATTTCGTCACCGTGGCCTACGGGACGAACGACTGGCGCCACAAGGAGCCGGCGGACGTCCGCGACCGCGCTGCGGCGTTTTTCCGCCGCCTCGCGGCGCTGTATCCGGCCGCGCGCATCCTCGCGCTCACGCCGCTCTGGCGCGGCGAGACCGCGTCCGATTCCGCCTTCGGCGAGGACGTTCGCTGCATGGAGCGCCTGATCCGCGACGCCTGCGCCGGCCTGCCCAACGTCACCGTCGTCTCCGGCTACAACCTCGTCCCGCACCGGCCGGAATTCTTCGCCGACGGACGCCTGCACCCGAACGACCTCGGCTTCGGCGTCCTCGCGCAAAGCCTCCATCGCGAGCTCGCGGCCCTCCGCGCGCCGCAACGGACGTCCGGCGTCGTCGTTCGCGGGCACGGCGTCGCGTCCGGACGAGCGGGCGACCCGCGCTTTCCGCACGGAACGGTCGCGATGCAGATCCCGTTCTTCCGCGAGCGCGGACTCGACCTCGCGGGATTCCACCCCGGGACGGTGAACGTCGACTGCGCCCCGCTCCGCTTCCGCCCCGGCCCGGGAGCGCTTCTCTTCGAGCGCGTCAAGTGGCACCCGGAGATGCCGGCCGAGACGTTCAGCTTCGCCCGCGCGACGCTCGTCCGCGACGGCGCGCGCTTCCCGGCCTGGATCTACTACCCTCACCCCGAGACCAAGCCCGAGCACTTCCAGCCGGGCGGCGTCGCGGAAGTCATCGCCCCGCCCGTCCCGGGCCTCGCCTACGGTGACCGCGTCGTCCTCGAAACAACGCCCGACCAGGCGCGTTGGCAACCCGAATCGGACGGGGAGCCGGCGGCCGGCAGCGCGGCCCATCGCCATCCGTAACGCGGCCGTCGGGGGCGTTATGCGAGCCGGTCGCCCCACAGGGCGAGGACGGGGGCGGCGCCGGCGCGGCGCGCGGCGGCGAGGGCGTTGCGCAGGAGCGGGGCGGTGAGGCGGCCGGTAGATCCACGCCGGCTTCCGCGACGCCAGCGGCCTCCGCCGCCTCTTCCGCCGGCACTTCGGATGCTCCATGCGCGAATGGCGCAAGCGGGCGAAGGGCGAAGGACCCCAGCCGGCAGTTGCGCCGCAGAAGTTCACGACGCGCGACGGCGAGGCGCCGGGAAGGGGCCGTCCAGCATCCGCCTCGCGGGGTCTGTCCCCGTTAGACCTCCGCTGGCGGTAGGAGCCCTTACGCCACTCTCACGGAGCCGTGAGGACGGGAATGCCCGACATCACGGAAGCTCCGACCGCTCGAAGCGGAAGTTGCGGAACTCGAGGCCGCTGTGCTCGGTCGGCATCTGCTGGAACTGCAGCGCGATCGAGACGATCCGGCTCCAGTCGCCGCCGGCCACCTCCGGGACGGAGAGGTAGACGGTCTGCCACGTCTCCGGGTCGTCGTCGGTTCGGTAGAACCACGAGTCGTTCGAGACGTACTTGGCGACGCGCCACCCGCCGAAGGCGAGCTTGCCCTCCCGGTTGCGCCCGTTGAGCTTGAACTGCGGCGTGGCGTGGTCGTGGTACGCGCCCCAGGCGTCGGGCAGGCGGTTCACCTCGAAGACGAGCCGCCCGAACGCGCCCTTTTCGTAGGGAATGCCCGGACGGATGTCGCACGAGGCCGTGCACCACGAACCCGCGGATTCGTCGAGCGCCACCTTCCAGACGCCGTTCGTGACGGCCGTCTTCACGCCTGCGCTGCCGCCGAGGGCGACGAGCGCGTGCGGGTTGGCGTCGAGGGCGACGGCCGGCGTGCCGGGATCCTCGACCGAGATTGCCGCGATGAGCGGAATCTGCCCGGCGCAGGCGGACACGATGTCGATCGTGGCGATGGCCTTCTCCGGGTGCGGGTTGGTCCAGCGCCACAGGTAGAGGCCCTTGTTCTCGCCGTTCGCCCAGCCCTTCACGCAGTGGTTCGCCTCCATCTCCGCGGTGAGGGCGAGGAAGCCCCAGTCCCACACCTCGCGGTAGTTGCGGACGGGCAGTTCCTCGACGGAGCCGTCGCCGTAGCGCACGACGTAGGTGAACGCGGTCTCGACCTTGTTGAGGACGCCCCACGCGATGGCGTGCAGGAAGTAGACGGCACCCGCCTTGCGGTCGACGCGGACGCCCTCGATCTTCTCCGGGTACGGCCTCTCGCCGGCGGGCGCGTCCTTGAGGCGCGTGGACTTCATCACGATGCAGTCGCGGTAGTCGTTCTGGTCGTAGCGGATGAACTCCATCGGAACGCCGTTGCAGATCGTGACGCCCCACGGCGTGTCCTGGAGCGACATCTGCGCGCCCTGGTCGGTCCATCCGTCCTTGCCGTCGCCGGCGACCTTGTCGACGAACCGGCGGTTCGCGAACGGCCGCAGGTCGAGCGGGTGGACCTTGTCGGGGTCGACGGCGAAGGCGGGCTTCGCGGCGACGCGCTTCGCCTTCTCCGCCTCGACGCGCGCCTTGCCGGCGGCGAGCGCCTCGGCGGCGGCGAGCGGCGGGAGCCAAGCCGCGCGCGGACCGCCGTAGCGCTTGCGCAGCGCCGCCTCGGGCCCGCGCACAAGGATCGAGCGATCGCCCGCCGGCAGCACGTAGGAGCCGTCGGCGTCGGGCTCGATCACCTGGCGGTAGGCGACCATCCCGGCCGCATCCGGCCGGTTCCACACGCGGAGCATGACCGTGCCGGGGGCCGCCGGTGCAGCCGGACGGAAGCGCACCACCTTCGTCCCCATCGTGCGGGGCGTGACGATCCACGCCTCCAGGTCGCCGCGGCGCGCCGGCGTGACCTCGATGCCGGAGAGCGGCGCGCCGGCGGGGTCGAGGGCATCGGCCGTTTCGCCGAAGGGCGCCACGCCGACTTCCTTGCCTGCGAGCGTGACGAGTGCGCCGATCGAGTCGCCGGGCAGCTTCGCGTTGGCGAACCAGACGAAGCCTTTTCCGAAGCGCTTGCGCCACACCGCGGGCTGGTGGCCGATCGAGGCGAGGAGCTCCCACGAATCGTCGAGGCGCGTGTCGCGCCAGCACGCGGCCTGAAGCTTCGTGCCGTCGATCTCGATCACGGCGGTCTCGCTGTCCTTGCGCGCGCCGGTCGGG
Organism: uncultured bacterium; assembly: GCA_902793555.1. Taxonomy (GTDB): domain Bacteria; phylum Verrucomicrobiota; class Kiritimatiellia; order RFP12; family UBA3636; genus UBA3636. Next base: position 37,583 of record CADBEF010000009.1, read on the forward strand.
ATGCCGGGGAAGGCGTCCGGCCCGGGCGCGCCGTATTCGTTGAGGCCCATCGTCTCGCCCACGATCACGAGCGTGCCGCCGGCCGCGACCCATGATTGCACCGCCTTGCACACGCCCGGCCGCACCGCGTCCACGCCCGCCGCGACGAGCACCTTGTAGCGATCGAGGCGGGGCTCGGCCACAAGCTGGTCCTCCCAGATCACGTCGGGGCACAGGTGCGCGTAGTCGAGGCCGACCACGGCCTGGTCGAACATCTTGTAGGAGAGGTGGCCGGCGCACTGCGAGAGGCGCTCCGTGGTGGAGGAGAAGAGCACCGCGACCTCGCGGGGCACGCCGCGGTCGCGCGGCGCGAAGAACTCCGCCACGTCGAGCGCGTCGAGCTTCGCCTCGCGGATGCCGAGCAGCGCCTCGGGCCGCACGTTGTCGAGGTTGAGGAAGTTGTAGGACGACTTCTGCGTCCGGTTCCACTTGAAGGCGTAGGAAACGTTGTAGCCGCGCTGGAACTGGTCGAGGAACGAATTGCGGATCGAGTCCTCGGTCGAGCCGACGTACATCTCGGAGTCCACGATCGGCTTGCCGTCCGCGAGGCCGCGCAGCATGTGCGCCTCCATGATGCCGCGTCCGCCCGTGTGCGAGCAGACCGCGCCGAGCGGCGCGTAGGCGGTGAAAAGGTCGATGCCGCGCGTGCGGATCGTGCAGGGCTGGAAGGTCGCGAGCGCCTGGGGGTCGACCTTGTCGCGGACGATGGCCGCGCCCTCGGCGAGGAGCGAGGCGAAGCAGTCCTCCATGAACTTCGTGTATTCCACGAGATAGGCGGTCGGGTTGCCGCCCTTGCCGTAGGCGTCGGCGAGCTCCTCGAACGAGCCGTAGCGCTTGTCGCCGCCGGACTCCGAGGCGGCCCACGCCGCGTTGAGCCTGTCGATCGAGCCGTACTTCCTCTTCATCGTCTGCGCGAAGAGCTTCTTCGCGCAGGGCGACTCGTCCCAGCACGCGGGTTCGTTCAGGAGCTCGTAGCACCACGGACGGTTCCCGACGGACTGCGCGAAGTCGAAGGCGTCCTTCGAAGCGCCCTCCCACAGGTGCTTGTAGAGGCCGCGCCCCTGCGGGTGGACGATGCTCCACGGCATCCAGTGCTGGTGGCCCTGCGTCCAGGCCGCTTCGGAGAGGCGGCCGGGGGCGCCGAGGACCGCGCCGCATTCCTTGTGGTTGCAGAGCTCGCCCTCGTGGCCTTCCTTCTTGCAGGTCTCCGGCTTCGCCTTGGCGTCCGGGTCGATCGGGACGTCGGCGTGCCAGATCGAGCCGTGCGCCCACTCGGAGGCGGTCATGTCGACGTACATCGAGAGGCCGTTGCCGATCGTGATGCCGTAGCGGGGCCCCTCGAAGGCCGGATCGCGGCGCTTGTTCCAGGGACGGTAGATGCGGTTCATCCAGTTGAGCGGCGCGTAGAAGCCGCCGGCGTCGACGCCGAGGCGCTGCGCGGCCTCGTAGTCGGGCATGCGGTTGTAGAGCCACTGCAACGGGCCGAAGTCGTCCTCCTTCCGGTCGCAGCCCCACATCGTGTCGCCGTACCAGAGGACGGCGGGCAGGTAGCGCGGCCTGCCGCCCACGAGGAGCGAGCCGTCCTTGGCGACCGCGAAGCCCGCGCCTTTCGGCAGCAGCTCCTCGGCGGGAATGTCCGCGAAGGGGACGAAGGGATCGCTCGTCGGCATCTCGGCGGCGGCGGCCGGACCGGCGCAGAGGCCGGCCAGCAGGATTGCGGCGAAGGGGGC
>CADBEF010000010.1 GCA_902793555.1 uncultured bacterium
TACGCCTACGGCGCGGTGGCGGAGTGGATGTACCGCGGCGTGTGCGGCCTGGAGCCGGACGAGGCCGCGCCGGGCTTCCGGCACGTCTTCCTGCGCCCGTCGCCGTGCGCCGAGCTCGGCCGCGCGAAGGCCGTCTACGACTCGCCCTGCGGCCGCTGGGAAAGCGGCTGGGCCTGCGGAAAGGACGGCAGGGTCGCCTACCGCTTCCGCGTGCCGTTCGGCTGCACCGCGACGCTCGAGCTGCCGGGGCGCGAGCCGCGCGAGCTCGGGCCGGGCGTCCACGCGGTCCGCGCGTAGCCGGGGAGTCCGCCATGACGACCGACGCCGCCTTCGACATCGTCCGCCGCAGCCTCGCCAACGGCCGGCTGCCGCACGCCTACCTGCTGTGCGGAGAGCCGCGCGGCGCGGGGCTGGAGCTGGCGAAGCGGATCGAATCGCTGCTGCTGTGCGACCGCCGCGCGGACGCGCCGGACGCCGCGCCGTGCGGCGCGTGCAAGTCGTGCCTCTCCGTCGCGAACGGCATGCACCCGGACGTGCTGTCGGTCGAGCCGGAGAAGAAGTCGCGCGTGATCTCGATGGAGGCGATGCGCGAGACGTTCCTGCCGTGGGCGTCCAAGATGTCGTACCTGGGCGGCTGGAAGGCCGGGGCGATCTTCTTCGCGGACCGCCTGAACGAGTCGTCCGCCAACGCGATCCTCAAGACGCTCGAGGAGCCGCCGCCCTCGACGCTGTTCCTGCTCGTCACGGACAAACCGGAGGCGCTGCTGCCGACGATCGTCTCGCGTTGCCACCGGCTCGACCTCTCGACCGGGCGCACGGCCCCCGCCGAGCCGTGGCGCACGCGCACCGGGGAGATCCTCGCGAAGCACTCCAACGCGTCGATGCTGCGCGTGATGGCGACGTCCGCGCGGCTGCACGAGCTCTTCGAGGAGATCAAGGGCATCGCCGAGGAGCAGGTGGCGGAGCGCCTCAAGGCGCAGCGAGAGGCCGACCCGAACGCGGCGCTCGTCGACGGCGACGTCGAGAAGGCGCTCGTCTCGGTGCGGGAGAAGGAGCTGCGCGGCGCGGTCTACACGTCGATCCAGGACTGGTACCGCGACCTGCTCGTGCTCGCGACGCTGCGCGAGACGGGCGCGGCGGCGGAGGGCCCGGGCGCGCCGGAGCTGTGCTTCCCGGAGTTCCGCGGGGCGCTTGCGGCGCGCGCGGCGAAGACGCCCTCGCGCCTGGCGCAACGCTACGTGGAGTTCGCCGGCAAGATCCAGCAGCAGATCGAGGCGCGGTTCATCGCCGACACCGTCGTCTTCCCGCACTGGCTCGCCTGGATGAAGTAGCCGCGTTCGCTACGCGAGCAGCGAGCGGTAGACGGCGAGGGTTTCGCAGGCGCAGCGCTCCCAGGTGAAGGCGGCGGCGTGCGCGCGGCCGGCTGCGACGCGGGCGGCGCGGGCGGCGGGGTCCTCGCGCAGGAGGCGCAGCGCGGCGGCGGCCCAGGCGTCCGCGTCGAAGCCGCGGACGATCTCCGCGGCGGTGCCGAGCACTTCGGGGAGCGATCCGCCCTCGGAGGAGAGCACCGGCGCGCCGCAGGCCATCGCCTCCAGCGGCGGGAAGCCGAAGCCCTCGTAGTGCGAGGGGATGGCGAAGAGCGAGGCCGCCGAATAGAGCGCGTCGAGCATCCCGTCCGGCACGTAGCGGACGTAGTGGAAGCGGCCGGGGAAACGCTTCTCCGCCTCGGCGAAACGCCCGAAGATCGGCTCGCAGCGCCAGCCCGGCGCGCCGGCGACGACGAGGTCGTAGCCCTCGGGGGCGATCTTCTCCCAGAAGTCGACGAGGAAGGGCAGGTTCTTGCGCGGCTCGACCGTGCCGACGTCCAGCAGGAACGGCCGCTCCAGTCCGAGCTTCGCCTTCACCTCGGCGACGCGCGCCGGCGGGGCGGGGCGGAAGTCCGGCGAGATGCCGAGCAACGTGGCGTGGACCTTGCCGCGCGCGGCGGGGAGGAGCTCTTCGATTTCCCGTTTCGAGAACTCCGAGTCGGTGAGGATCGCGTCGGCGCGCTCGACGCTCCGCGCGACGTTCGCGTGCAGGTAGGCGCGGTTGCGGGCCTCGGCGAACTCCGGGAAGCGCTCGAACGACATGTCGTGGACCGAGACGACGACGCGGCCGCGGCGGACGGGCCGCGCGACGAAGTTCGTGAAGTGGAACAGGTCGGCCGGGCCGGAGAAGCGGTCGAACGCGGGCGCGCCGAGCTTCGTCCAGAACTTCTGCATGGCGGCGCCGGGCAGCAGCCGGAACGCGCGCGGCTCGGCGCCCGGGACGGGGTCGGCCGGCGCCCGGCGGCGGAAGTCGCAGAAAAAGAGGCGGAGCTTTTCCTCCGGCGCGAGGGCGGGCAGCAGGTTCCGCGCGAGCAGGCGCGTGTAGCGGCCAATGCCGGCGCCCTGGGCGACGGCGGGCTGGTAGTCGAGGCAGAACGTCGTGGCGGCCATGGCGCGTGGCGGGGTCAGGGGGCGTCCGCGGCCGGCTTGTCCGGCGGGGGCGCCTTGCGCGTGACGAGGACCGAATCGATGCGGAGGCCGTCCATGCGCTCGACCTCCATCTCGAGGCCGGCTTCGGGGACGCGGATGCGCGCGCCCTGCGACGGGATCGAGGAGAGGCGCTCGAAAATCCAGCCGCCGAGCGTGTTGAACTCGCCCTCCTCGAGCTCCGCGCCGACGGCTTCGTTCACGTCGCCGATGGTCGACTCGCCGGGGACGCGCCAGCGGCCCTCGCCGAGGCGCCGGATCTCGACGAAGTCGTCCGGCGGGTCGTATTCGTCGTAGAGGTCGCCGACGATCTGCTCGACGAGGTCCTCGACCGTGACGATGCCGGACGTGCCGCCGTGGTCGTCCACGATGACGGCGAACGAGAGCTTGCGCTTCTGCATGCGCTTGAGGAGCAGGTCGGCCTTGACGGTCTCGGGGAAGAAGACGGGCTTGCGCAGCAGCGGGCCGATGGAGAAATTCTTGGAGTCGGCCGAGCGCAGGAGGAAGTCGCGCGCGTTGAGGACGCCCTCGATCGTGTCGATCGAGTCGCGGTAGACGGGGATGCGCGAGACGCCGCTGCGGCGGATCGTGTCGCGGATCTCGCCCCACGAGGCGTCCGCGGGCAGCGCGACGACGTCCTTGCGGTGGACCATGACGTCCGCGGCGGTGAGGTCGTTGAGCTCGAAGACGTTCTCGATCATCTCCTTCTCGTCCGCCTCGACCGTGCCCTGCTTCTCGCCGGCCTCGACCTGCAGGAGGATCTGGTCCTCGGTCACGGCGGGCGCGAGGCCGTCCGCCGGGCGCACGCCGAACGGGCGCAGGACGAGGCGCGAGGCGGCGCTCACGAGCCAGACGGCGGGGTGGACGAGCCAGGTCCAGGCGCGCAGAACGCGGGCGAAGCGGTGCGCGAAGCGCTCGCCGGCGGCGATGGCGGCCTGCTTGGGCGCGACCTCGCCGAAGACGAGGACGGCGACGGAGAGCAGGACCGTGACGATCGCGGCGGCGGCGTTCTCGGTGGCGGCGTCGGCGCGGACGGAGCTCGCGATCGCGCGCGCCAGCGGCGGCGCGAAGGTGATCGCGGCGAAGGACGAGAGCAGCAGGTTCGCGAGCGTGTTGCCGATCGAGATGCCGGAGAGGAAACGACCGGTGTCCGAGAGGAAGCCGGCGAGGATGCGGTCGCTGCGCGAGCCCTCGTCCGCCGCCTGCCGGACCTTGAGGCGGTCGAGGCGGATGACGGCGAACTCGGAGGCGGAGAAAAAGAAGCTGGCGGCGAGCGCGAGCGCCATCACGAGGAGGCGCGGGGCGAGGCCGGAGGACAGGGTCGCGGGATCGTTCATGCGTCGTCGGTTCCGGGGTCGTCGCCGGCGAGCAGCGCATCCACCTCGTCCTCGGGCGCGACGAGCGGCGCGAACCGGATCGTGGCGGCGTTGCGGTGCGCGTCGAGCCCTTCGATGTCGGCGAAGCGAGTGACGACGGGCAGGGCGTCCTTGAGGTCGCCCTCGGCGTACTGCACGAGGCTCGTGCGGTGGCGGAAGGCCTCGACGGTGAGTCCGTCGAACATCCGGGCCGCGCCGCCGGTGGGCAGCACGTGGCTCGGGCCGGCGGCGAAGTCGCCGGCGCTCTCGGGCGTCCAGTGCCCGGCGAAGACGGCGCCGGCGCCCGTGGCGCGGGGAATCCACGGGCCCGGGTCGCGCACGGCGAGCTCGAAGTGCTCGGGGGCGAAGCGGTTCACGAGCTCCATCGCGTCATCGAGGTCTTTCGCGACCGCCAGGACGATGCCGCCGTTGGCGACCACGCGCTCGACGAGCTTGCGCCGCGAGAGGCGGGGCAGCTGCTTGGCGACTTCGGCGCTCACGGCCTCGGCGAGGGCCTGCGAGTCGGTCGCGAGCAGCGCGCGCTCGTGGCCGCTGCCGTGCTCGGCCTGCGCAAGCAGGTCCGCGGCGACCCACGCGGGGTCGGCCGAGTCGTCCGCGAGAATCGCGCATTCGCTCGGGCCGGCCACGAGGTCGAGCGCCACGCGCCCGTAGACCTGGCGCTTGGCGGCGGTGACGAACGCGTTGCCGGGTCCGACGATCTTGAGGACGGGCCGCACGCGGCGCGTGCCGTAGGCCATGAGGCCGACGGCCTGGATGCCGCCGACGCGGTAGATCTCCGCGACGCCGCAAACCTTCATCGCGTAGAGGATCTCGGGGCGGACGGACTTGTCGCGGGCGCAGGGCGTGCAGGCGACGATTTCCGGAACGCCGGCGACCTGCGCGAGCGTGGCGGTCATGACGACGGTCGAGGCGAGCGGCGCGGTGCCGCCGGGAACGTAGACGCCGACGCGTTCGATCGGGTGGAAGACTTCGCCCAGGCGGCCGCCGCCGGGCGTCGGGTAGGACCAGTCCCGGCGCATCGAGCGGCGCGCGAAGTCGGCGACGCGGTCGTGCGCCTCGCGGATGCGGGCCTTGGTCTCCTCGTCGAGCGACCGTTCGGCGGCCTCGACGGCGGCGGGGGCGACGCGCAGCTCGGACGGGCGCAACGCGACGCCGTCGATGCGCGCGGCGGCCGCGAGCACGGCGGGTTCGCCGCGCTTGCGGACGTCGTCGAGCAGCTCGGCGGCGATGGCCTCGGCCTTGGGATCGAAGGTGGGGCGGGTGAGGAATTCTTCGACGGAGCGCAGGCGGCGCTTCGGGTTCCAGCGGACGACGCGGAGGTTCATGGGGGACTTGAAAGCGGAAAGTGGAAAGGAACGGCCGCGAAACGGGACGGGGCGCGCGGCGACGGGCTCCATACTAGCACATCGGGCGCGCAATCGCAAATTCCGGTTTCACGCGGAAAGGAGACCGGCCGCGGGGAGGAGCGCCCACGCGACGGCGGCGAGGAGCAGGAAAACCGTGAGGACGCGGATCCAGGCGACGCGGCGGCGCGCGGGGCGCAGGCCGGCTTCTTCGAGCTTGGCGACGAGCCGTTCTCCGCCGACGGCGTCCAGGACGGCGGCGGGCCAATTCCCGCCGTAGGACTTTCCGTGGAAGAAGACGATGCGGCGGCCCGGGACGAGCAGGTAGCTCGTTCCCATCGCGAACCACGGTTGCGATCCGCGGAAGCGAGCCGATTCGAGCTCGATTCCGGCATCCGTGAAACGGAACGAGACCGGGGCGGCGAAAATCCCGCGCGCTTCCATCGACGCGACGTAGTTGCGCACCCACGCGAAGCGTTGCCCCCACGACAGCGCGCCGACCGCGAGGCCGAGCGCGCCGAGGGCGGCGAGCCGGGACGCCGCGGCGGCGGGGACGGCGGCCGCGGCGGCAAGCGCCGCGAAGCCGATCGCGAAGCAGAGACCGTCCTGCACGGGCCCGATCCCGCGGTTGCGCAAATAGGCGCGGACGCCCGCGGCGGCGTCCGCGCGGTCGGGCGTGAAGGAGACGGAGGCGTCGAGGGGGGCGTTGTCCACGCGCGGGGCGCTAGAACTCGTCGTCGTCGAAGTCGTCGTCGTCGAGCTCGTCGTCGTCGTCGTCGAAGTCGACGTCGTCGTCATCGTCGTCCCAGTCGATGTCGCCGTCGTCCCAGTCGCCGGAGCCGAACGAATCCGCGAGCGCGGCGAGGGCGGCCATGTGCTGGATGAACGCGGGCGGGAAGGCCATCGTCTGCGTGTATTCGCCGTCCTTCTTGCCGTAGAGGAAGTAGCACGGCGCGCCGCCGTCGGGCAGCGGCAGCCTCTTCACGGCCTCGGCGATGGGCGAGGTCTCGACGGAGACGTCCGTCGCGCCGGCCTTTTCGGCCTCTTCGCCCGCGGCCTTCCGCACCGCGGCGGCCGCCTTCTCCACCGTGGAGGCGAAGGCGCGGATCGCGGACGCGACGTCGAGCGCGCCGGCCAGCACGCGCGTCTGGCCCGGGAAGAAGAGCTTCTCGAAGCCGAAGTCGGGCGAAACGGCCGGGCGGTCCGGGAGCGTCGCCCCGACGGCGGAGAACGTCGTGGTCTCGACGTCGCCCTTGAAGGTGTCCGTCACGGCGAATTCCTCGCCGAGGAACGCGACGAGCGATTCGGTCGCGCTCCGGACCATCGATTCGTTCACGGCCTCGGCGAGCTCGGCGGCCTCGGCGTTGCCGTCCGCGGCTTCGATCTTCGCGGCGACGGCCGGCGCGCACGCGGCGGCGGCGGAGACGAGCGGGCGAACACGGACCGTGGCGCGGCCCTCGCCCTCGGGCATGTCGACGGCGGCGGCGAGCGCCGCGTTGGAGCAGGCGGCCAGCTCGGCGCGGACGAAGTCGGCGACCGCGCGGTTGCCGGCACGCGCCACGTCGGCGGAGACGATCTTGGTGGAACCCTTTCCGTAGAGGCGGCCCTGGTCGTCGGCCGTGAGGAAGACATACCCGCCGCGGCCGTTCTTCGCGGTGGCGGGGAACGCGGCGAGAACCGCGTCGAGGCGGGCGCGGCGCGCCTCGTCCTTCACGAGCGGGAGCAGGTCCTTGCGGACGAGCTCGAGCGCGCGCTCCGTGGTGGCGTTGTCGGGCATCTCGGAAACGTCGGCGATCGCGCACCAGAGGAAGGAGCCGGACGGGATCCCGGCGAGGGCGTCGGGCGCGAGCGGCGTCTTGAGGGCGTCGAACGCCGCGGCCATGGGCGTGCCCGGCGCGGCCTTCATGGACGCGGCGAACGCGAGGCCGTTCGCGAGGTCGCTGCGCAGGCCGAAGCGGATCGCCGAGAGGCCGCGCAGCTGCTCCATCTGGAGGCGGTTCATCTCGGTCGCGAGGTGGAGCACCGGAGCGGCCCAGTCCGGCGCGTCGGGATCGAGTCCGGCCGCCGCGAGGTCGCCCGCCTGCTCGGCGGCGACCAGGTCGAGGAGGGCGGGCAGGAAGGTCTGCAGCGTGTCGCTCGAGAAGGAGAGCGTCGCCTCCGGGAGCGCGGCGGGCGCGGCGAGGAGCGCGGGGGCGCGGTCGAACAGCTCGGCCGACGAGGCGGCGAGCGTCCAGCCGTCGCGGACGGTCACGAAGAGCTCTTCGTCCATGGTCCAGACCTTTGGCGCGTCCGCGTCGTCCGACGCGACGCGCTCGAACGTCTCGTCGAGCACGTCCTCCGACGGCGTTGCGACCGGCAGCGCGACGAGGAACGGCGGCGGCTCCTCGGCCTCGTTGGCGATCAGGTCCGAGACGCCCCACACCCACGCGTAGGCGGGATCGGCGGGGCGGATGTCGGCGAGGCCGGCCTCGCCGAGCGCGGACGTGAGGCCCATCGAGCCCATGAGGCCGTATTGCGGCCGGCCGATGAGCGTGGTGAACGAAGTGACGGCCTCGCGGATCGCGTCGAGGCTCTTCACGCGGACGACGACGTCCGGCGCGGGGGCGGGCGCGGGGGCCGCTTCGGCGGCGGGCGCGGGGGCGGGGGTCTGCGCGGACGCGCAAAGCGCGGCGGCGGCGAACAGGGCGAGCGTTTTCTTCATGGCGGATGGTATCTCCGACGGGGGTTGTCCGTTTGCGGGCGATTCTACCATGCGGACGCGCCGTTCCGCAAGGAAAAACGAGCTCCGCGTGATAACCTTGCGCGGCGGCGGGTTGCGCGGGGAAGCGCGTTCCGCTATACTCGCCGGCATGGAAAACGACACGGATCGGAGGACGGATCCGGCCGGCGCGCGGCGGCGGTCGGACGTGGACGAAGAGGAGATGGCGCGCGCGCTGCTTGCCGCGCCGGGGCGCTTCGCGGTCGCCACGCACCTGCGGCCGGACGGCGATGCGTTCGGCTCCGCGCTCGGGCTCTGCCACGCGCTGCGGGCGGCGGGGCGCGAGGCGTTTCCGCTGGGGCTCGGCCCGGCGCCGGAGACGTACGACTGTCTCGAAGGGTTCGGATGGAACGTCCCGGCGGAGGGCTTCGAGCCGCGGCCGGACGACACGCTCGTCGTGTGCGACTGCGGCACGCCGGAACGCCTGCCGGCGGCCGTGCGGCCGTTCGCCGCTTCGATGGCGACGCTCTGCATCGACCATCACGAGCCGGGGGCGGGCTTCCCGGGGCCGTGCCTGGTCCGGCCGGCGGCGGCGTCCGCCTCGGAGGTCGTCTTCGACGTCCTCAAGCGCGCCGGTCTGCCCGTCGGGCGCGCCGCCGCCGAAGCGCTGTGGGTCGGCATCGCCACGGACACGGGGCGCTTCTGCTACGACGCGACGTCGCCCGCCACGATGCGCGCGGCGGCGGAGCTGCTGGCGCTCGGCGTGCGGACGCAGCTTCTCTCCGAATGCGTGTACGGCGCGTTTCCGCTGCGCCGCCTGCGGCTGCAGAAGCGGCTGCTCGGGACCTTGCGGACGCTCGCCGGCGGCGCGGTCGCCGTGTGCTCGCTTTCGCCGGAAGACTACGCGGCGGAAGGGTGCGATTCGGCCGATTCGGAGAATTTCGTCGACGTCGCGCGCGCGGTGCGCGGCGTCCGCCTCGCGGCGTTCGTCCGCAAGGTGCGGCCGGACGGCAAGGTGAACGTGAGCCTGCGAACGAAGGAGCCGTTCGACGCGGCCGCGATCTGCGCCGAATGGGAGGGCGGCGGCCACAAGCGCGCCGCTGGCGCGACGCTGGCCGGCGGGCTGGACGAAATCCTGGAGCTCGTTTCGGCGCGGCTCGCCCGCGCCGCGGCGGAAGGCGCGGAAGCGCGCTAGTCGGCGGCGGCCGGGGCCGGCGCGTCGACGACCTGGACGGCCGCGGGCGGCGCCTCGGCGGCCTTCTCCTCCGAGGCGGAGAGCGGGAGGATGCAGATGATCGCGAAGACCATCACGAAAATCGCGACCGTCTCGATGACGCCGATCGCGGCCAGGTAGTTCGTGAAGCCCTTGCCGGTTTCGGCCTGCGCGTCCGCGCCGGCGGCGGCGGCCTGCCCCTGGAACGCGGCGGAGGCGCAGATGCCGGCGCCCGCGAGGACCGCGAGGACGATCGCGGCGATGCCGGCGCCGGGGATCGGATTCTTCGCGGTGGTGAGGAGCATCGACATGAGGATCATCCCGTAGAGCGTCTGCGTGAGCGGGGCGCCGACGAACGTGAAGAGCGTGTAGGGCGCCGGCTTGTTCTGCGCGTAGCACTTCTTCCAGGCGCCGATGGTGGCGCAGGCGGCCTTGCCGATGCCGATGGCCGAGCCGGCGGCGCTGAGGCCGACGACGCCGATGGCGCCGGCGATGCAGAGTGCGGAGTCGATTTCCATGGGGAGTCCTTTTTCGGTTGGCCGGGCCGGATGGGCGCGCGGCGGTTTTCGATTCTAGCAAAGACGGGGCGCCGGTTCAACCGCCGTTTGCGGGCGAGGCGGCGGGGGCGGCCGGGCGGGCGAAGCGGGGGCGGCGGCGGAAGCGGTTGCGCCAGGCGAGGCGGAAGACCATGCAGAACGCCTCGCGCGCGATGCCGAGCGAGAGCTTCGAGTAGCCGACGCGGCGGTCGAGGAACACGATCGGGACCTCCGCGATGCGGAAGCCCTTCGTCCAAGCGGTGAACGTGGTCTCCATCTGGAACGAGTAGCCGTTGGAGACGATCTTGTCCAGGTCGATCGCGCGCAGCACTTCGGCCGAGTAGCACTTGTAGCCGCCCGTGGGGTCGCTCACGGGCAGGCCCGTCACGAGCCGGACGAACACGCCCGCGCCCATCGAGAGCAGGAGGCGGTTGAGCGGCCAGTCGATCACGCGGATGCCGCCCTTGTAGCGCGTGCCGAGCACGAGGTCCGCGTTCTCCGCGGCCTTGAGGAACGCAGGAATCTCCTTCGGGTCGTGCGAGCCGTCCGCGTCCATCTCGAAGAAATGCGCGTAGCCGCGCTCGAGCCCCCACTTGAACCCCGCCACGTAGGCGCGGCCGAGACCGGCCTTGGCGCCGTGGTGCAGGACGTGGACGCGCGGGTCGCGCGCGGCCATTCCGTCGAGCACCGCGCCCGTGCCGTCGGGCGAGTCGTCGTCGACGAAAAGGACGTCCGCCTCGGGCGCCGCGGCGAAGACGGCCGCCGCGATCGGGCCGACGTTGTCCTTCTCGTCGTACGTCGGGATGATGAGGAGGGTTTTTCCGTTCATGGGGGGCAAGTATACCAGACTCCCGCGGGCGCGGCAAGGGCTTGCCGCGCCCGCGCGCTTCTGCTATCCTTGCCGGCCATGAACGCAACCTCCGAGCCGGACGCGCCTCGCGTCCCGTTTCCGCGCACGGCGTCCGAGATGGTCCGCCAGTTTTTCGGCCGCAGCGGGACCGCGCACCCTCTCGTCCAGTTTTTCAAGTACGCGGCCGTCGGCGTGTTCGCGACGCTCGTCAACATCGCCGTGTTTTCCGTCTGCGCGTGGCGCGTCTTCCCGTGCGTCACGGCGGACGACTTCGTCGTGAAGCTCTTCGGGCTCGTTCCGCCGGCGATCGACGAAGCGGCGCGCGCGCGCCTGGCCGCCTACTGCAACGTGGCGGGGTTCGTCGTGGCGGACGTCGTCTGCTACTTGATCAACCGCGCGTTCGTCTTCAAGCCCGGCAAGCTCCCGATGTGGCTCGAATTCCTCTCGTTCACGGCCGTCGGCGCGTTCGCGGCGCTCCTGGGGGCGGCGCTCCAGACCTGGCTCATCGCGAGCTTCGGCGTGCAGACGAGCGTCGCGTTCCTCGTGTGCATCCTCACCGCGCTCGCGTTCAACTACGTGCTCCGGAAGTTCTTCATCTTCAAAGGCTAGGGCAGGGGAGGGGCGCCATGATCTACACCGCCGGATGGATCGTCACGCAGGACGCCGCGCGGAGCGTCGTCGAGAACGGCGCGCTGCGCGTCGAGGGCGCGCTCGTGTCCGAGGTCGGCCCGGCCGCGGAGGTGCTCGCGCGCCATCCGGGCGAGCCGGTGCGCGAGCTCGGCGAGGCCGCGATCCTGCCGGGCCTGGTCGACGCGCACACGCACGTCCCGATGAGCGCGATGCGCGGCGCGGCGGACGACAAGGCGCTCTTCGCGTGGCTCAACGAGGACGTCTTCCCGCGCGAGGCGCGCTGGGAGCCGCGCCTGCTGCGCGCCGCCGCGCGCCTCTCGTTCGCCGAGATGGTCCGCACGGGCTGCACGGCGTTCTACGACATGTACATGCTGCAGGAGAACGTCTTCGCGGCGGCGGACGAGGCGGGCCTGCGCGGCGTGGTCGGCGAGAACGTCGTCCGCTTCTTCCCGCAGCTCGGCGGCGCGACGCGCGACGCGCTCTTCGGGCGCATCCGCGACAACGCCGCCGCGTGGCGCGGCCACCCGCGCCTGCGCGGCGCCGTCGCGCCGCACGCCGTCTACACGACCGACCCGGACACGCTGCGCGCGTGCCGCGACCTGGCGGACGAGGTCGGCTGGCAGTTCGGCATGCACATGTCGGAGACGCGCAAGGAGACGGCGGACTGCCTCGCCGAGCGCGGCGCGCGGCCGATCCCGTACTGCGATTCGCTCGGGATCCTGCGCGGCGACACGTCGCTCTTCCACTGCGTGGACGTGGACGACGCGGACCTCGCGATCCTGCGCGAACGCGGCTGCGTCGCGGTGCACAACCCGGCGTCCAACATGAAGCTCGCGTCCGGCGCGGCGCCGGTGGAGCGGCTCCTCGGCGCGGGAGTCCCCGTCGCGCTCGGGACGGACGGCCCCGCGTCGAACAACGCGCAGGACATGGTGCGAGAAATGTGGCTCGCGGCGCTGCTCGGCAAGCTCGCCTCGGGCGACCCGACGGCGGTCTGCGCGCAGACGGCTCTCGACATGGCCACGCGCCACGGCGCGTCCGCGATCCACGACCCGCTCGCCGGTTCGCTCGAGCCGGGCAAGCACGCCGACTTCTTCGCGCTCGACCTGCGCGGCCCCGGGATGCAGCCGGTGCACAACGTCGTCTCGAACGCCGTCTACGCCGCGACGGGCCTCGAGAACCGGCTCACGGTCGTGGACGGCCGCGAGCTGTACCGCGACGGCGAATGGCTCTCGCTCGACATCGGCGAGGTCCTCGCCGGGGCGCGGGAGCTGCGCGAGTGGGCGCGCTAGCGCGGCGTCAGGATCTCGGGCTCGCCGGCCGTGACGGCAATCATCTGCTCGGCGTGCGCGGCGGGCAGGCCGTCGCAGGTGACGACCGTCCAGCCGTCGTCCTCGAGCACGCGGATGCGGCGCGAACCGAGCGTGAGCATCGGCTCGATGCACAGGACCATGCCCGGCTGGAGCAGCGGGCCGCGGTGCGACGGGCCGTAGTTCGGGATCTCGGGCGCCTCGTGCATGTCGACGCCGCAGCCGTGGCCGACGTATTCGCGGACGATGCCGAGGCGCGAGGCGTTCGCGACGACCTCCACCGCGTGCGAGATGTCGCCCACGCGGTTGCCGGCGCGCGCGGCGGCGATGCCGGCCGCGAGCGCCTTCTCGGTGTTCTCGACGAGCGCGCGCACCTCGGGCGGGGCGTCGCCCACGATCACCGTGCGCGCGTTGTCGCCGATGAAGCCGCCGCACTCGACCGTGATGTCGACCGAGACGACGTCGCCCTCCTTGACCACGACGTCCTCGCGCGGGACGCCGTGGATGACGGCCTCGTTCACGGAGATGCACGTCTGCGCGGGGTAGCCGCAGTAGCCGAAGTCGGCGCTGCGGCATCCCATCGCGGCCATCGTGCGCGCCGCGAAGTCGTCGAGCCACTTCGTGGAGACGCCGGGGCGGACGGCCTCGCACATGACGCGCAGCACGTCGGCCGCGGCCTGGCCGGCGCGGCGGCAGCCCTCGAGCTGCTCGGGGGACTTGACGACGATTTCCTTCGATCGGGCCATGGCTACTTGTGTCCGTAGGGGGAGAGCTCGCGGAGCGTCCCGACGATGCCGGGCATGGTCTCGAGCACGTGGTCCACGTCCGCGTCCGTGTTGTAGCGGCTCAGGCTGAAGCGGATCGATCCGTGCAGGGCGGTGAACGGCACGTCCATCGCGCGCAGCACGTGCGAGGCGTCGAGCGAGCCCGAGGTGCACGCCGAGCCGGAGGAGGCGCAGATGCCCGCGTCGCTCAGGTGGAAGAGGATCGCCTCGCCCTCGATGTACTCGAACGAGATGTTGAGCGTGTTCGGGAGACGGTGGGCCTGGTCTCCGTTCACCACGGTGTCCGGGATCTTGAGGAGGCCTTCCTGGAGGCGGTCGCGCAGGCGCGCGATGCGGGCGACCTCGCCGCCCTCGATCTCCTCGCGGGCCATCTCGACCGCGCGGCCGAGGCCGACGATGTAGGGGACGTTCTCGGTGCCGGCGCGGCGGCCCTTCTCCTGGTGGCCGCCGAGGAGGAACGGGCGGACGGGCGTCCCGCGGCGGACGTAGAGCACGCCGATGCCCTTCGGGGCGTGGAGCTTGTGGCCGGAGAAGGAGAGCATGTCCGCGGGGACGTCCGACATGTCGACCTCGCCGAGCTTGCCGGCGGCCTGCGTGGCGTCCGTGTGGAACACCGCGCCGGCGGCCTTCGCCAGCTCCGCGCATTCCTTGATCGGGAAGACCGTGCCCGTCTCGTTGTTCGCCCACATGAGCGAGACGAGCTTCGGGCCGGGGCGCGAGAGCGCGGCGCGGTAGGCGTCCATGTCCAGCGCGCCGAGGCGGTCCACGCCGATGCGGACGACGCGGACGCGGTTGTTCTCGAGCCAGCGGCACGGCTCGAGGACGGCGGGGTGCTCGACGGCGGACGTGATCACGGTCGTCTGGGGGCCGAGGGCCTCGACCGTGCCGAAGAGCGCGTTGTTGTCGCTCTCGGAGCCGCAGCTCGTGAAGACGACCTCCTCCGGTTCGCAGCGCAGGAAGCGGGCGACCTTGGCGCGCGCGGCCTTCACGTCGGAGGCGACGGCGCCGCCGAAGGCGTGCATGCTGGACGCGTTTCCGTAGCGTTCCGAGAAGAACGGGAGCATCGCCTCGACGACCTCCGGCGCGCACCGGGTCGTCGCGTTGTTGTCGAAGTAGTAGACGGGTTCCGTGTTGCTCATGGCGCGCGGGGGGTTAGACGAGCTCGACCTCGAGATCGGGGGCGGCGAGGAGGTCGCGGAGCTTCTTCTCCACGAGGCCGTTCCGGGTGAAGGCCGCGGCCATGCAGCCGGCGCAGTGGCCAAGGAAGCGGACCTGGACCTTCGCGCCGTCGACGTCCACCAGCTCGATGTCTCCGCCGTCGAGCTTCAGGGCGGGACGGACCTCCGCCTCGAGGACCTTCTCCACGGCGAGGACCTTCTTGGCCGGGGAGAGCTTCGCGAACGGGACGGGCTCCGCGGGGGCGGCGGGGGCCGGCGCGGGGGCCGGGGCCGCTTCGGGCGCGGGGGCGCCGGACGCGGCGGCGAGCTCGCGGTCGAGGATCTTCGCGATCTCGCCCTTGCACTTGCCGCAGGCGCCGCCGGCCTTGGTGTAGTTGGTGACCTGCTCGACCGTCGTGAGCTTGTTGATGCGGATCGCCTCGACGATCTCGCTCTCGTGGACGTTGAAGCAGGTGCAGACGAGCGGGTCGTCCTTGAGCTGGCGCACCGTGGTGTCGCCGGTGCGGTAGTTCGCGATGGCGGCCTCGAGCGCCTCCATGCCCATGACGGAGCAGTGCATCTTCTGCTCGGGCAGGCCGTCGAGATATTTGGCGATGTCGGCGTTGGTGACCTTGGCCGCCTCCTCCAGCGTCATGCCCTTGATCATCTCGGTGAGGGCGGAGGAGGACGCGATGGCGCTGGCGCAGCCGAACGTCTGGAACTTCACGTCCGCGATGCGGCCGTCCTTGTCGAGCTTGAACATGAGCTTGAGCGCGTCGCCGCAGGCGAGCGCGCCCACCTCGCCCACGCCGTCCGGGTTCTCGAGCGTGCCGACGTTGCGGGGGTGGTGGAAATGGTCGAGGACTTTTTCGGAGTAATCCCACATGGCTTCTGTCTCCAATGGAGCCGCGGCCGGCGCGGGGCGGGGTGCCCGTGCGTTTGTCCGGCTCGCGGAACGGCGCGGGAGTATACGCGTTTGCCCGCGCGAACGCAAGCGCGCGCTAGCGCGAGCGGGGGTTGATCCAGCGCGGGACGTAGTCCCGGTCGGCGGTTCGCAGCGCGGCGTCGTGGGCGGCGGCGAGCGGGTCCAGGCGGGCGAGGAGCGCGTGGAACGCCGGCGAGTGGTCCATGTGCACGACGTGGCACAGCTCGTGCAGCAGCACGTGGTCGGCGACCGGCGCCGGGAGGAAGAGCAGCAGGACGCTCAGCGAAACGGTCCCGCTCGAGGAGCGCGACGCCCAGCGCGTCTTCTGCCGCGCGATGCGGACGGCGGACGGGCGCGGCACGCCGGCGCGGTCCGCCAGCGCCATCAGGCGCGGGGCGAGGCGGCGCGCGGCCTCGGCGCGGAGGAACTCCTCGAGCAGCGCCTCGACCTCCGCCCGCGGGGGCGGCGCGGATTCGGGGAAGAGGACCGTGAGGCGCGGCGCGGCGGGACGGTGGTCGAGCAGGCGCGGGCGCGAGAGGTGGAGCGTGGACGCCGCGTCCACGGCGAGGTCTTCGCCGAGGGCCCGCAGGGGGAGGCGGTCGATGTAGGGGAGGGCGTCCACTTCGAATGCTGAATGCTGAATGATGAATGGGGAATGATGAATGGAGAAAGGAACGCGCCGCGCCTTCCGGGGAACGGAGGGCGCGGCGCGGAGGCGTGCGGTCGCGGCCTAGATGCGGGGCATCGTGGCGGCGAGGGCCTGGCGGCGGGCGATCGAGCGGGCGCGGGCGCGGGCGCGCTCGGACTTGCGGCGCTTCTTCTCGCAGGGCTTCTCGAAGTAGCGGGCCGCGCGGACCTGCTTGATGATGCCCTCCTTGTCCATCGCTTTCTTCAGGCGCTTGATGGCCTTCTCGATGGGTTCGCCTTTCTTGGTTTTGACGACGATCATGCGATTCACCTCCAGACTCGGCACCGGCGCCTCGGTGGGTTGCCGCCGGCTGCCGTCCCGCGCGGGAATTGCGCGGAACGGGGCGGCAGAATACCCGAAACGGCCTCGCGGGTCAACCGGAAAATGCGCGCTAGGCGATGACGGTGCCGTGGGCGACGCGCGCCCAGTTGGCCCAGCCGGCGAACGCGGGCTTGAAGTCCACGCGGGCCATGTCGTCCAGCTCCGGGATCGTATCCGCGCGGCCCGAGACGTAGTCCAGCAGGCGGCGCACGCATTCGGCGGCGCGCTCCGCGGCGCCGGCGAGGCGGATCTGCGTCGTCTCCAGGCCCTGCGGCCGGTTGTGCGACATCCACATCGCGCGGAACTCCGCCTCGAACGCCTCCATCGCTGCCACGTTGCGGCGCGCGGCGGGGAGCGCCTTGGCCTTGATCGCGGCGCGGCGCTTCGCCTTCGGGAGCGACCACGCGGCGAAGAGCGCGTCGGCGAGCGCGAGGCGGGCGAGCAGCGCCGCGCAGAGGGCGCGGGCGTAGGGGATGCTGCCGCCCTGGCCGCCCTTCGTGACGGGCGCGCGGGCGAGGATGCGCGCCGCCTTCCGGAGGCCCGGCTCGAGGTCGGCGTGCGTCTGCCCCGTCGTGGTGTTGTGCAGCTCGGCGCGGGCGTCGCGGCGGAGGAGGCCGGCGCGCAGGTTCATGATCGGGTCATCCCAGATCAGCTGGGTCGTGAGGCCGTCCGTCCACTCGCCGAGCGCGGCCACGGCCTTCCAGGACGCGCCGCCGAAGAGCGCGGCGTAGCGCTTCTCGAGGACCTTCTCGTCCGGCGCGGCGCCCGTGAAGGCGCGCTCGGCGGCCCAGGCGAGGCCCGCGAAGGCGCTCTCGAAGTCGCAGAAGCCGCCGTCGTCGCCCCACATCGTGAAGAGCACGTCCTTGAGGCCGGTCGCGCGGCAGGCGTCCACGCACGCGGCGGTCGAGGCGCGCGTGATGCGGTGCGCGTACCAGAACGTGTTCCACGTCCACACGCCGCCGGCCATGACCGGCTCGCCGTGCATGGCGCGGTGCCGGGCGATCATCTTCCCGTAGAAGTCCGCGTCCGTGTGGTAGTAGTCCCAGTAGCAGAGGCGGATGTTGTCGGGGATCTTCTTCGCGATCGCGGCGGGGATGTCCGCCTCCAGGTCGTAGTAGTCGTGCTTCGCCGAGCCCGCGCGGAACCACATGTCGCTCCACATGACGGCGTCCACGTCGAGCTTGCGGCACATCGCGGAGAGGCGGTCGACGTGCCTGAGCATGATGTCGAAGACCTTCTGCTCGCCGAAGCGCTTCCTGAACTCGCCCTGGCCGAGCCGCCACGCCTCGTCGAGGCCGAGGTGGATCGTCCTGGAGCGGACGTTGTCGCGCCAGAACTTCAGCATCTTCTCGATGAGGGCGTAGCTCTTCTCGTCCCAGGCGCAGATGATGCCGTCGATGTCGCGCAGCGGCTCGTAGGCCGCCCAGCGGAAGATCTGCTCGAGGTGGCCGAGCGTTTCGAGACACGGCACCAGCTCGATGCCGAGCGCGGCGGCGTGGTCGTCGATCGCGCGCACGTCGGCCGCGGTCAGGCGCCCGCGCAGCATGCCGAAGTACGGCTCGCCGGGCAGCTCGTAGACGTCCTCCGTGTAGAGCATCGCGTAGTCGTAGCCGAGGATCGCGAGGCGCTCGAGGACGGACTTGGCGTAGTCGACCTTCATCACGGCGTTGCGCGAGAGGTCGATCATCACGCCGAAGCGCTCGAACGGGTTGCGCTCGGGCGCGGCGGGCGCCTCGCCCGCGAGCAGGCGGCCGACGAGGCGCAGCGCGTCGCACATGCGGGCGTAGCAAACCGTCTTGCCGTCGCCGAACGGCACGACGGACGCCGGCGCCGCGGGATTGGGAATCTTTTCGAACGAGAGGGGGACGGAACCCTTGCCGCCGGCGAGGGCGGGATAGCGCTTGGCGAGAATCTTGAGCGCGGGCTTGAGTTCGGCGGGGACGGACTTGAGGCGGAAGGTCATGGCGTGTGGGTGGTGGGGTGTGTTGCGTGAACGCCGGCGATTGTAGCAAACGCGGGCGCGAAAGAAAAGACGGCGCGCCGCCGTCAGTCCGCCGGCGCGGGGAAGACGTCCGGCCAGCAGTCGTTGCCGGTGTGGAACGTGAGGCGCGCGGGCGGCGTGTTCGTGTCCGCCGTGTCCCACAGGAAGATTTCGTAGTCCGCGCTGTCCTGCTCGTGGCCGCCCGTGCTCGCGCCGTAGACGAGCCAGCGGCCGTCGGCGGCGAAGCGGGGGAAGTACTCGTGCGACCACGGCTCCGGCGCGTCGAGCAGGACGTACGGCGCCGCGCCGCGACGGTTGTCCAGCGCATAGATCGCGTTCTTCATCCGGCCCGGATGGTCGATCCAGGCGACGGCGCCGTTCGGGCCGCGGAAGACCATTTGGCAGCCGCCGGCGACGTCTTTGACATGGTACGGCCCCTTCTCGTAGAGCCCGGCCGAGGCGCGGACCGTCGCGCGGCGCGCGCCGCGCAACGTGAGGCACAGCTCCAGATCGGACGCCCCGAAATCCCGGGCGTCGGGCAACGTGACGTAGGCGCCCTGCGCGCCGTCCAGCGCGAGCTCCTCCTCGTCGCCCGGACCGCAGACGCCCGGCGACGGCAGGAAGAACAGGCGGCGCGCGCCGTTGATGCCGCCCGAACCGTCGCGCACGAAGCACAGTCCGTCCGTCGCGATGCTGCCGTACGGGGAAGCGGCGCACCACGAGGCCTGGTAGGCGTTGGTGGCGACGAGCCGCTCCTCCCCGGTCGCCAGGTCGAGGACCCAGGTGTCCCACTTGTCGAAGTTTCGTTGCGAGACCCAGGGTTCCTTGGAACGCGAGAAGCAGACCTTCGTGCCGTCGGGCGAGAAGCGCGGGTAGGTGTCGGTGTAGCCGGAGCGCGTGAGGCGGCGAGGCTGGGCGCCGGGGCCATCGAGGATCCACAGGTCGTGCAAGCCCGAGCGGTTGGAGCTCCAGACGATCCTCCCGCCGAAGACGCGCATCATCGCGTCACGCGCGGCGGCCTCGGCAGCGGTCGGCTCGACCGCCTCGCCCTTGGGCGGGGCGGTGAGGCGTCCGCGCTTCCGGATCGCGCGCGCCTGCCAGGCGGCGAAGAGAAGGGAGAGGAAGAGGAAGAGGATGGAGAGGACGAGCGGAAGGAAATGCTGAATGCTGAATGCCGAATGCTGAATGGGCTTCGCTTTCCGATCGGGCTTCTCCGGGGCGCCCGGGGCGCACCAGGAGAAGACGAGGAATGCGAGGCCGCCGAGGGAGTAGTCGACGACCTGGCTCAGCAGGTGCATCGCGGTCATCGCGACGAGCGAGTCGCCCGCGGGGAAGCCGAGCGCCGTGAGCGCGGCCAGTCCGCCGGCCTCGTAGGAGCCGAACGAGAGGAAGGTCGGAACGGGCAGGCTCGCGGCGCCTTCGGCGGCGATCAGTGCGACGAGCACCGCGGAGACCGGCGCGTGGGAAAGCTCGGGCCAGAGAGGGCGCGTCACGGCGAGGAAGAGCGCGTAGAGCCCGGCGTATTTGGCGGCGCGCACGCCGAGCGAGAGCGCGAGGACGCGTCCCGCGACGCGTCCTCGGCGGACGGCGACGACGGCGGTTGCGACGTCGCGCGCGAGCTTCACGAGCGCCGCGGCGGGCCGCCAGCGGAAAAGCGCGAACCGCTCCCACTTCCATGCGGCCGCGACGGGCAGCGCGAAGAACAGCAGCGCGACGCCGGCGGCACAGACTGTGGCGAGCACGACCATCGAGCCGACGAGCGAAAGCCCCTGCGCGG
This sequence comes from uncultured bacterium, assembly GCA_902793555.1. GTDB lineage: Bacteria > Verrucomicrobiota > Kiritimatiellia > RFP12 > UBA3636 > UBA3636. The sequence goes on from CADBEF010000010.1 coordinate 20,101, forward strand.
CGGCGGGAACCGCGACGGCGAGGACCGCGAGGAGCGCGAGGAAGTCGAACAGGAGTCCGATCGAGAGCGACGAGAGGCAGTCCGCGGCGGGAACGGCGCAGCCGCGGTTGAGCATCGCCACGTAGCTCAGCTCGCCGATCCGCGCCGGGAGCATGTCGGCGCACGCCCCGCGCACGAACGTGACGAGCAGCATCCGGAAAAGCCCGGGGACCCGGCTTCGGGGCGGCTCCGGTTGTTGCGCGGCGCCGTTCTCGGCGCCGTCCAGCGAGGCCCGCAGCAGCACCCGCGCCCTCTGGGCCCGGGCGAGCGCCTGCCCGAGCTGGCAGAGCGCGTAGGTGCCGACGAGGAGCGGGACCGCGCCGCGCAACGCCGCGACGATGTCACCGGGGTTCACGTCCGCCCCGAGCGAAGCGGCGAGCGAAAGAAGCAGTCCGAGGACGAGGACCGAGCAGGCGGCGGAAACGAGGAGGCGGGTCGCGGTCTTCATGCCGCCCATTCTACCCGAACCCCGCATCCCCGGTCAAACCGGCGTGATATTGTTCCCCGCGCATCCGCGAAGCCTGTCCCCATCATCCGCGGATTCTGCATCCGCGCGCATCCGCGAAGCCTGTCCCTATCATCCGCGGATTCTGCATCCGCGCGCATCCGCGAAGCCTGTCCCCGCATTTTTGCGAAGCCTGTCCCCACGAAAATGTTTCACGCCGTGAAACCTTTTTGCCCTTGACATTTGCTAGCTTTCCTCTTGTCGCGCGGGAATCACCCCGCCACGCCGCCCCCGAATCGACGGGGACAGGCTTCGAAAAACACGAAAGGAGACACCCAGATGAGACAACCCCGCATCACGCGCCCCGGCGCCTGCTACCACGTAACGAGCCGTTGCGCCAACAAGGAGTTCTTCCTGCGAGGACGCGAGGACTTCGCCCTCGCGTTGCTGAGACGCGCCGCAGCCTTCAGCGGTGTCGAGCTGCTCGACTTCGCCCTTATGGGCAACCACTTCCACCTGCTCGTCCGCGTCCCGAAGGCGAAGCCGGTCTCCGACGACGAGCTCAAGCGTCGCGTCCTCGCGCTATACGGCGAAAAACGCGGGGACAGGCTTCTCAAAAGCTGGGCCAAGTGGATCGAGAAGGGCGAGGCTTCGCGCGTGGAGGAAGCGAAGGCGAAGCTGATCCGCCGCATGTACGATCTGGGCGAGTTCGTGAAGACCTTCAAGGAGAACTTCTCCCGCGTGTTCAATCGCCAGACCGGACACACCGGAACCGTTTGGGAGACTCGCTTCCACAGCGTGCTCGTCGCCACGGAGTGGAATGCGCTCTACGCGGTCGGCAGCTACATCGCCGCCAACCCGTTCGTGGCGGGGTGCTGCAAGATTGCCGCTGCCTATGCCTGGTCGGGTTACGCGCTTGCGCGTTGCGGGGACAGGCTTGCAAAGGAAGGAATCGTGCAGATTGTGCGACTGGCGCAGGGGGACAGGCTTCCGCGGGAGGCGGCTGAAGCGCTGGCGATGTACGAGGAGCAATTGGAGCGCCGGCGACCCGGCGCGGTATCGGGACGGCTGCCGGCGGGCGTCGACCTGGCGACGCTCGGTGCGCGGCTGATGCGGGGACAGGCTTGCTCAAAAGCGGAGAAGCCGTATTGCGAGGAGGCCGCTTTGTGGCGGGGAGGCGCGATTGGATCGAAGGAGTCGGTGGCGCGGCTGGCGGCTGAATTGCGGAAGCCTGTCCCCGAAAGGGAATGGGCCGACGGTCTGTATGCCGTGCGGGGCGAGGACAGGCTTGCGATGCCGGATCGGGACGGGCCGTTCCGGGCAGTGGCATGACGGGGACAGGCTTGGAAAACGGGGACAGGCTTCGGAAGCGCAGCGTGGGGACAGGCTTGCGATGCCGGACCGGGACGGGCCGTTCCGGGCGGTGGCGTAGAGGGGGACAGGCTTGGCAAGCGCAGGGTGGGGACAGGCTCGGGAAACGTCCGGGTGGCCGGTCAGAAGTGGGCGTTCACGAGGGGAAGCCAGCGGGCGTCGGCGAGGGTCGGGCCAAAGATGTTGACGAGGCCGATCTGGATGCCGGAGCCGCCACGGGCGCGGTTGTAGAGGCCGAGCTGGAGGCCGTGGAGCTCTTCGGCGCAGGTGAAGAGGCCGAGCTGGAGGCCGTTCATTTCGCCGGCCCAGGCGTCGACGCCGAGCTGAACGCCGTCGACGTGCGACGCGTTCGGGGCGAAGAACGCGAACTGGATGCCGGAGAGATGCCCCGCGGCGGACGACATCATGCAGGCCTGCACGCCGCGCAGGCGGTGGGCCTCGGCGTGCAGGAAGCCAATCTGCGCGCCGTCCAGTTCGACGGCCTGCGGCAGGAACAGCCCCGCCTGAAGGCCCCACGAGGCCGAGTCCGCGCCGTTTCCGCCGCGCAGCCCGAGCGGGTCCGGGGCGCGCCCGGCGATCGGGAACAACCCCGCGAACTGGATGCCGCCGAAGCCGCCGTCGGCAATGGCGGCGAACCCGCCGATCTGGATGCCCCGCGCCCGGTCGACGGCATCCGCGTTGAACAGGCCGACCTGCAGGCCAGAGGCCGTCGCCGCCGCCGGGCGGAGCCCGAACTGCGCGCCGGCCAAGCGCCCGGCCTTGCCGGCGAGGCCGAACTGGACGCCCGTGAAATCGTAGCCGCCGAACGTTTGCGGATCGGCGTCGTCCGGGACGTCGAAGTCGCCCTCCGCCCCCGCGAGGGACAGTCCCCACCGGAACGGGCGCGGGCCGGCTTCCGCCGTGTGCGGACGAGGTGGCCGCGGCGGCGAGAAGCGCGTCGCGGTCCAGTCCGGCGCGGGCATCCCCGCGGAGAAGGGCTGTCGGCGAAAGACCCACGGCCGGGGGAACCGGGCCCGTTCGGACGGTTCGGACGGGGGCGCGAACGCCTTCCGCTCTTCGTAAACGTCGAAGACGAGTTCGTCGTCGACCAGCCGTCCGAAACAGCTCTGGTACGGGGCGCGGCGTCCCGAGTAGATTTCGATCCGGACGCCGTCGCCGTCCGCGGCCCAGAAGCCCATCGCGCCGTCGCGGAAATCCGGGGCGAACGCGCGGGCGAGGACTTCGTTGGTCGACTGCCGGCCGTATTCCGGGGGAATCGTGGTCAGCCAGAGGTCGATGTCGCGCATGAGGCATTCGCCGGTCGGCCAGAGGAAGAAGACGGAGGCGTGGTCCGCGCCCGTGCCGGGCTGCGAAACCCACGCGGCGGGCGCGAGCGCGTCCGCCGAGTCCCCGGCGACGCCGCGCGCGGGAAGCCGGAAGTCCGGCGCTTCCCAGAGCGGCCACGGGCGGTTGTCGGGCGAGCGCACGCTGCCCTGGCGCATGGCCGACGCACGGTCGATCTCGAACGACGTGCAGCCCGCGGCGAGAAAGAGGAGGGCCGCCGACGCGGCGCGGCCGAGGCCGCGCGCGTGGCGGCCGGGAACGGGAATCCGGGTTGAGGTTTTCATGCGGAGGTCAGTAGACTTCGCGTTTGAGGCCTCGGACCGCGAGGGCGCGGCCGGCCCATGCGAGGAGCGTCCAGACGGCGAGCGCGGCGACGGGCGGCCAGAGCGAGACGTTCTCGCCGTCGAAGCCTTCGGTGAAGAGCCAAACCTGCGGCGCGAGCGGCAGGTGGTACCACGCGAGCGTCGCGAGGACCTGCAGGCCCGTGCCTTCGGGGTCCGAGAGGCCGCCGACCATCGCGCCGACGATCGGCACGACGGCGCACCAGAGGAACAGCACGGCGCCGGTCGCCAGATACGCGGAGAGCGAACGCCCGAAGAGGCCCGAGAGCCCCAACGCGAGCGCCGCGGCCGCGAACGCGGCGGCGACGTTGAGGAGCCACGCGCAGAGCAGTCCGCCCGCGGAAAGCCCGCCCCAGAGCGACGCGACGGCGAGGAACGGCAGCGTGAGGCACGCGAGCCACGCCGAGAACGTCCACGCGCCGAGCAGCTTTCCGTCCGCGATGCGCGCGGCGCTGAGCGGGGAGTTGACGAGCGCGGGGAGCGTCCGTCGCTCGCGCTCCTGCGAGATGCGCTGCGCCGCGCCGAGCGCGGAGAGCAGCACCAGCAGCGCGCCGTGCGAGAAGAGCGCGAAGCCGCCCAGCAGCTGCCCGGCTTCCGGGAACGGGTCGCGCCCCGGCTTGGACGGTTCGACGAGGCCCAGCAGCGAGAGCGCCAGCGGCACGAGGACGAAGAACACGGCCAGGATCCACAGCCGCTTTTCGCGGACGCGCGAACGCAGGTCGAGCCGGTAGACGGGATTGTCGAAGGGGTTTTTCATTTTGCCGTGCCTCCGCGGAGGATGTTCAGGACCGTTTCGTTCAGGCCGGCGCCCTCTTCTTCGTAGGGCACGCCGGCGGCGTCGAGCGCGGCGCGGGCTTTCGCGAGGAGCGCCGCGTCGCCGCGGACGCGGATGGGCCGCGGCGGCTTTGCCGCCGCGGCGTTCGAAGGTTCGCACGTTCGAAGGTTCGAAGGTTCGACGGGAGGAGGCTGCGCCTCCCCCGAACCCCCTCCCGCACGGGTGCCCTCTGCGTGAGATTCCAAATCGGGCGGGGCGACGAGACCGTGGTGGAGCTCTTCGCGCGTGAAGAAGGTGACGCCGCGCGCCACCTCCGCCCAGCGGCCGTCGACCATGACCGCGTAGCGGTCGGCGAGGTCTTCCAGTTCGGGCAGGATGTGCGAGGATACGATCATGGTCCGCCCTTCGCCGGCGAGCTTGCGGACGAGCGCGAGCAGGTCCGCGCGCGCGCCGACGTCGAGCCCCGCGGCCGGTTCGTCGAGGAGCAGGACCGGCGCGTCGGAGAGCAGCGCGCGCCCCAGCGCGAGGCGCCGCTGCCAGCCGGCGGAGAGGGTTTCCACTTCGGCGTCCATCCACGGCCCGAGCCCCAGCGTGTCGGCGGTTTCGCCGACGCGGCGGCGCAGGTCTTCGCCGCGCAGGCCGAAGACGCGCCCGAAGAACTCGAGGTATTCGCGCGAGCTCACGTCGGTGTAGACGCCGAGCGGGTCGGGCATGAGGGCGATGAGGCGCGCGGCGCGGGCGGGATCGCCCGTGACGTCTTCGCCGCACGCCGTCACGGTTCCAGCGGCGGGACGCAGCAGGCCCGCGAGGAGCTTCAGGAGCGTCGACTTGCCGGCGCCGTTCGGGCCGGCCAGGCCGAGGACTTCGCCGCGGTGCAGGTCGAAGGAAAGGTCGCGCACGGCTTCGACGCCGTTCGGGTAGCGCTTGCGCAGGCCGTGCGCGGAAAGGACGACGGGCTTTTCGTTCATGGCAGGACCTCCACGTGGACGATGCGGGACGAGATTCCGCCGCGGGCGCCGAGCGCCGGGGCGAGGAAGAGCGACTGCGCAGCGGTGCGGCCGGACGCGTTTTCGGGGGGCGCTTCGAGCGCGACGGCGAAGGCGTCGTCGAGGCGGTCGAGAAATTCGCGCGTGACGGGATGCGGCGCGTCCTTCTTCTTGGCGAACTCCGGATTCTTGCGCGGCAACTCGATGGTCTGGCCGTTCACGACGATCTGCGCGACTTCCGCGATCTCTTCCGCGAGTTTCTTTTCCGCGGGTTCCCCGCGTGCCTTGACGTCGCGCGCGAGCCACGATTCGGCGACGGGAACGATCCGGCTCATGTCGAGCGCGAACGGCGCGTGGGCGAAGAGGTTGTCGTAGGGCTTGTTCGAGGCGTCCATGCCGTCCTGGACGCGCTGCGAACGGTCGAGCGCGCGCGTTTCGCCCGCCTTCATCGGTCCGAGCGCGTACCAGTGGCCGCGCGCGAAGACCCACACGGCGGCGTAGTCGCCGCGCGCCGTGACCGTGCGCACCGGGATGCGGGAACGGCGGTCCGGATCGCCGCACGTCCAGTCGCGCAGGAGCCGCCGGAAGGATTCGCGCGCTTCCGCGGACGGCGCCGCGGCCTCCGGGGCCGGCGCTTCGACCGCCCAGAGGAAGTCCGCGGCGCGCGCGTCGGGGTCGGGCGAGATTTCCACCGCGGGACCGCCGTGCGGCGCGAACGTCGCGGCGCGCGCGGTTTCGCGCTTGCCGCGCGTGCGCTCCGGCAGGCGGAGTTCGCGGACGCCCGCCGCGAAATCGATCTTTTCCTCGGGGCCGGTGCCGGACACCTTTTCGCGACTGGCGCCGGGGATCGCGTAGAACCAGGCTTCGAGCGGGACCATCCACGACGACGACGCGGCGTCGAACGAGTGGAAGCGCCCTTCGGCGAGGCGCAGCTCCTCCGGCGCGTCCGGCCAGCCGTAGCGCCATTCCGTGACGTCCGCGCGCGGACCGCGGTCGAGGAAGAGCGGCAGCGCGAGCAGCGCGAACGCCGACGCCGCCGCGCACCAGAGCGGCAGCGCGCGCCAGACCGCGAGGCGCGCCTCTCCGCGGCGCATCGCGAAGAAGCGCACCAGCAGCAGCGCGGTTCCGAGGGCGAACGCGACCATGAAGAGCACCGTCGCCCCGAGGAACGGTCTCGTCTTGCGGTCGAGCGTGGCGTCCGGGATGCGCGCGGGCTCGAGCAACCGCTCGACTTCGCGCTGCTCGCCGTCGTGGTCCTCGCCCCAGAGTGTCCGGCGCCCCGGCGTCGTCTGCGAGAACGTCCAGCGGTGGTCGTCGCCGTGGGAGCGGCCGGGGAATTCCGCGGCCGCGAGCGGACGGGTCCGCGCCAGGTCGGGCGCCGCCGTCCAGTGGCGCGGCACGCCCGTCGTCCCGACGCCGACCAGCGCGGCGCGGCGCAGGAATCGGACCGCCGCCGCGTCGTCCGCGCCGAACGCGTCGCGGAGCGCCGGCTCGTCGAAGAACACGTCGACGGCCGACGACGCGAGGAACGGCCACGCGCTCCACGTGCCGGGCGTCGCGCGGGCGTCTTTCGACTTGGCCGGCATGCGGTCGCCGCGTGCGTCCACCACGTGGGTTTCGCCGTTTCCGCCCGTCTCGAACGCGTCCGGCAGGACGCCGCGCGCGACGACGGCGTCCGCCGCGTCGCGCGCTTCCCAGCGCACGCGGAAGCGCTCCGTTCCGGGTTCGCGGCTCCACCAGTGGCCGGTCGGCAGCCGAACCGGCACGCGCAGCGGCCACGCCGCGTCGTCGGGGAACGTCGCGGTCACGGAAAAGACCCAGGGATCGGCCGATCCGGCCGGCACGGGGAACGGCAGGAACGGATTCGTTTCGTAGTGGGCGCCCGCCGGGAGGAGGGGCGGCTCCGTCTTCGGCCCCGGCACGAACGCCGTTTCGACGCGCACCGAGCGGATGCGGGGGGCGGCGCCGGCGGATGCGGGGGCCAGCACGAGTTCGCCGGGGCACTGCGCGCGGGCGTAGACGCTGGCGTAGCCGTGGCCGTCGGCGTTGCGGACGAAATCGCGCCGCCGCGTGTCGGCGGAGGCTTCGAACGTCGCGGCGAGCGGGGCGTCCGGCGCGGTTTCCCACGCGCGCCACGGTTCGGCGCGGAGCGCGGGCGGAGCGGCCAGCCCGGCCGCGGAAACCGCGGCGAGCAGCCAGAGGTTGGATGTGCGTGTTCGTTTCATGGCTTTCAACGTGGACTAGACGGTTTCTTCCCGGATTTTACGCGGGCCGTTTCCGTCCGTGGCGGGGTCGCATGCGGGGGATTCTACCACAAACCGTTTTCCGAATTGTCAAGAAATTGTAAAATTTTCGGAGCGGGAATCCACGCTCGGCGAGACGGAAACGGGCTTGGAAAAGCCGCCGGCGTCAGGCCGCGAGGCGGCGGTAGACGCGGCGAAGGCGCCACGGGAGCAGGATCAGCTGCGAGAGCAGGACCGCGGGGAGCCCGAAGACGAGCATGACGACAAGGATGCAATCGATGGCGGCGTCGACGGCGGGAGAGGCGCCGTAGAGCCACAATGCGGAGACGGCGACGGCGGCGACGAAGCACAGGAGCAGGAGGCAGGCCGCCGGAACCACGAGCGGCCAACGCCATGGCGCGCCGCCCGGATCGGGCGCGCCGCCCTTGCCGGCGGTCTGGCAGAAGACGTGCGCCGCGGCGACCTCCTCCGCCGGCGCCAGTAGGACCGCGGAGAAAGGGAGGAGCGCCAGGAGCAGCGCAACCGGCCAGTCGGGAAAGAGGATGGTATCCGATATCGCGAGGGAGAGGAAGAACATCCAGGCGAGGAGGTAGAGGAGCGGCTCCCACGCGAGACGCAGGAAGAAGAGCCGGGCGGCGCGCCGCAGCCGGGACGGCGCGGAAGCCGCCGGGCGGCCGAAGGGGTAGGGCGGGCCGTGCGGACGCGGGGCGGCGGCGGGCGGCGGCGGTT
>CADBEF010000011.1 GCA_902793555.1 uncultured bacterium
GGACGCCGGGCGTGACGAGGATCGCGTCCGGCCCGAGCGCGGCGCGCAGCGCGGCGGCTTCGCGCGGCGAGCAGACGAGGCCGTTCGCGCCGGCGCCGACCGCGAGGCGGCCGAGGGCGAGGACTTCGTCCTCGACGGAGCGCGCGACGCCGAGCTTCTCCAGGTCGGTCGCGTCGAGGCTCGTGAGGAGCGTGACGGCGAGGATCTTCGTGTCCGCGCCGGCCTCGCGGACGGCGCGGGCGGCGGCCTCGACCATCGCGGTCGAGCCCTGCGAATGGATCGTCAGGAGATCTGCGCCGTAGCGCAGGCACGAGCCGACGGCGCGCTCGACGGTGCGCGGGATGTCGTGCAGCTTCAGGTCGAGGAAGACGCGCTTGCCTTCGCCCTTGAGCATCCGGAGCGTCTCGGGGCCGTCCGCGAGGAAGAGCTCGAGGCCGACCTTGTAGAACGAGACGGCGCCGCCGATCGCGGCGACCGCGGCGGCGGCTTCGCGCGCGGACGGGACGTCGAGCGCGACGATGAGTTCGTGGTCAGTCATGGTGGTGGTGCCCGCACTGGCAGTCGTGGCCGTCGTGGCGGTGATGGCGCCCGTGGCCGCCGCAGCCGCACTCGCCGTCTCCGTGGTGGCCGCCGCCGCCGCAGCCGTCGCCGTGGACGCCGGCCACGCGCTCGACGAGCGAAAGCGCGTCCCCGAGGATGTCGGCGTGGTCGTACGCGAGTTCGTCCGCGGGCGGCAGCGCGCGGGCGGGGAAGAAGCGGGCCTCGGCCGCGTCGTCTCCGGCGGCGGGGTCGAACGCGTCCCGGGGCGCCTGCACGAGGTAGGCGGCGCTCACGGTGCGGCCGCGCGGGTCGCGGTCGGGGCGGTCGTAGAGGCCGAGCAGGATGAAGTCGAAGGCGTCCGTCTCGGCGCCGGTTTCCTCGCGCAGCTCGCGGCGCGCGCAGGCTTCGACCGTCTCCTCCATGTCGAGGAATCCGCCGGGAAGGGCCCATTTGCCCTTGTAGGGATCGCGGCCGCGGCGGACGAGGAGGACCTCGGCGTCGAGCGGCTCTTGCGGGTTTTCCGGGTAGGCCAACAGCACCGTGTCGGCCGTCACGGCCGGACGCGGGTACTCGTAGGTGTAGGTTTTCCGTTCCATGCGCGCGGAGTCTACCACAATCGGACGGCGGGCGCCAGTCGCGCGGGGAGCGCGCCGGAATTCCAAATCGGCGTTGAGAAACCCCTTGCGGGAATCGCGCGTGTGTGGGAGAATCCGGCCCCGCATGGACGGAAACGGCGAAAAACGCGCGGACTGGCGTCCGCTGGTCGACGAGCTGGAAGCTCGCCGCGCCCTCTCCGTTCCGGACTACGGGCGGCTCGTCTCCTGCCCCGATCCGGCGCTCGACGAGGAGCTCGCACGCCGCGCCCGCGAGGCCCGCGCCGCCGTCTACGGCGACGCCGTCTTCGCGCGCGGCCTGGTGGAGTTCACGAACGTCTGCCGCAACGACTGCCTCTACTGCGGCCTGCGCCGCTCCAACGCCGCCTGCCATCGCTACCGGCTTTCCGCCGACGAGATTCTCGCCTGCGCCGACGAAGGCCACGTGCTTGGCTTCCGCACGTTCGTGCTGCAAGGCGGGGAGGATCCGTTCTGGGACGACGCCCGCCTGTGCGAACTCGTCCGCGCGCTCAAGGCCGCCCACCCCGACTGCGCCGTCACGCTCTCGGTCGGCGAGCGCTCCGTGGAGAGCTACCGCGCGCTGCGCGAGGCCGGCGCCGACCGCTACCTGCTCCGCCACGAGACCGCCACGCCCGCGCACTACGCGAAGCTGCACCCGCCGGCGCTCTCGTGGGAGAACCGCATGCGGTGCCTGCGCGACCTGCGCGCGCTCGGCTACCAGGTCGGGTGCGGCTTCATGGTCGGCTCGCCGTTCCAGACGGCCGCCGACCTCGCGCGCGACCTGAAGTTCGTCGAAGAATTCAAGCCCGAGATGTGCGGCATCGGCCCGTTCGTCCCGCACCGCGAGACGCCGTTCGCGCACGAGCCGGCCGGCTCCGCGGCGCTCACGTGCCGGCTGCTCTCGATCATCCGGCTGATCCACCCGCCGGTGCTCCTCCCCGCCACGACCGCGCTCGGGACGGTCGACCCGCGCGGCCGCGAAAAGGGCCTCCTCGCGGGAGCCAACGTCGTGATGCCGAACCTCTCCCCGGTCGCGGTCCGCAAGGACTACGACCTCTACGATAACAAGATCTGCACGGGCGAAGAGTCCGCCCAGTGCCGCGGCTGCCTCGCCCGCCGCGTCGAATCCGTCGGCCTCCGCCTCGTCGTCGACCGCGGCGACTTCAAGCACTAGCCCGTAAGTCCACCCCGGCGGGGGCGCGCGGGCACGCCCGCGCGCCCCCGCTAGGCCAGATTTTTGCGCTTGCGCCCGCGCCCGCACGTATGCTATGCTTGGCCGTGTTGCGATGGGCGAGGCATCCCCGTTCCGCCGCGATCCCGCCCGCGGGCGGCCGCAAGGCCGGTGCGGGAGACAACTTGCATCCTCTGCAAGACATCGCTCCGACGAAATCTGGACAATTTCCGCTAGGCGATCAGTTGCAGGGACGCGCACCAGCGCGCCTCTCCCTTGATTCCTAGCATGGCCCGTCCAGAGCCTCGTCGGAGAATCAGCGGCGAGGCCTTTTCTTCGCGTCCCCAACCTCCCGCGAATCCACCCGGAGACGCGGCCTTCATCGTTTCCCCTTCGAACTCTTCAACCCTTCAACCGCTTCAACTCTTTCAACCTCTACCATGAACCGCTTCGAACCGCTCAGCCTCCTCCTCCTTGCCGCACTGCCGATCGCGGCCGTGGCTTCGACCACGTGGTTCGTGGACGCGCGAAATGGCTCCAACGGTTTCTCCGGACTTTCTTCTGCAACCCCGAAGCAGACGGTCCAGGCGGCGGTCAACGCGGCGTCAAGCGGCGACTGCATCATCATTTCCGGCGGGATCTACTACGAGAACGTCACGCTTTCGAAGCCGCTGACCCTCGTCTCGCACGACCCCGCCGTCGCGGTGATCGACGGACGGCACGCGGGGCACGGCCTCGTCATCGCGGAGAACGCCGCCGGCAGCGTGGTTGACGGTCTCGTCTTCACGCACGGGGCGCCGACCAACGCCGGCAACAAATACGGCGGGGGGATCGACTGTCTCGCGGACGCGACGATCCGCCACTGCGTCTTCAAGGACAACGGCAATTCTTCCACGACGTTCGCCGGCGGACTCCACACCTGCAATCGCTCCCGGGTGTCGGTGGAGAACTGCCTCTTCGTCGGCAACTACGCCTGGGCGAGCGGCGGCGCCACGCTCACGGAGGGCGACAGCCAGATCACGTTTGACCGCTGCACCGTCTATGGGAACCATTCGACCGACTTCATCGGGAACCAGGGCGGAATCGTGGTCACCCACGGCTCGACCGGCTACGTCCGGAACTGCATCCTCTGGGGCAACAGCGGAATGCAGCTCGCCGCCTATGGAAGCTGGTACGGGCGGGACGCCACGGTCCACGTCTCGTATTGTTGCGTCGAGGGAGGCGTTGCCCCGAACGGAATCGGGCACTTCTACGACGATGGCGGCAACATCAGCGAATATCCCCGGTTCATCGACGTCCTTCGCCGCAATTTCTGGTTCAGGGAGGACTCCCCCTGCTGGCGGCATGGACATCCCGACTTCTGCGAGCATGACGGTCTTCGTATCCACATGGGCTACTGGCCCTCCCGTCTGCGTCCGCCGCCGCCCCCCGTCTGGACGGCCGAGATCACGCTCGATCCGCAGGGCGGAGACTGCTGCGTCGCCTCCGTGAAGCGCTTTCTCCACGACCGGATCGGCTGCCTTCCCGTTTCCCAGCGCGACGGATACGATTTCGTCGGCTGGTTCGACCGACCGGGCGGCGGTCGCCGCATCTTCCCCGAGGAGAGGGTCCACGAGGACTGCACCCTCTACGCCCGCTGGCTCCTGCGCGGCCCGCCGCTGTTCGAGGTCGTTGGCGGCACGTCGGGCATCTCCTCCCTCGTCGAGCTCGACTGCCGCCTCGCCGAGGGCGCGCGCGACGGCCGACTCCGGCTCAACGGCGAGCTTCTGACGTCGTCCGAGGAGGAGACGTTCCAATGGCTCTGGCAGCCCCGGAAGCTCGGCGAAAACGTCTTCGTCTACGAGACGGGCCTATTCGCCGTCACGACGCGCGTCGACGTGGCCGCGCTCACCTTCGCCGCGATTCCCGAGCCGAATCCCCCGATGGCCCTCGACGAGTCCGTCCGCATCTCTCCGGAGGTCCGCTCCGTCTCCGAATGGGGCGCCGGCAAGTCGATCCTCGTTCAGGGCGGCGCCTGGACGGCCGCCGCCTCCGCGCCCTGGATCGTTCTCGGCGCGGCGTCCGGCTCGGCCTCCGAACCGCTCTCCTACACCGTGACGGTCAACACCAACGTCGGCGAGCGCGTCGGCTACGTCTACGTGAGCGGCCGCGTCCACACGATCGTCCAGAAGGGCCGCACGGGCTCCGTCTCCGCCGAAAGCCTCGTCATCGAGAGCGAGGGTGGGTCGGCCTCGCTTTCAATCGACTTCGACGGACGCTTCGCCTGGGACGCCCGCCCGAACGTCGACTGGATCACCGTCCGGCCGACCCACGGCGTCGGCGCCGGCGCCATCGACTGCACCATCGCCCCCTACAACGAGGTCGGCACCCGCGCCGGCTCCGTCACCTTCGGCGACCGAACCGTCTCCGTCTTCCAGTACGGCCGCCGGATGAAGCTCTCCGACGTCGCCCTCGAGCGCGACTACCTCGCCCACGTGATGCCGATCACCGTCAACGCCCTCGCCGTCACCGAGTGGAGCGCCACGCCCAACGCGAGCTGGATCTCAGTCGTGGACGCGGACAACGGCCAGGGTCGCCGCGGCGGGAGCCTTCTCACGCTCGCCATCTCGGAGAACCCCAGTTCCCGCGCCCGCACCGGCACGGTGTCCATCGGCACCGAGACCTTCACCGTCACCCAGGCGGGCCGCCCCGCCTCGGCCTGCGCGCTCTCCATCGCCCCCGTCGAAACGGCCGCGGACGCGTCCGGCGCCAACGGCCACATTGCCGTCACGGGCACGCCCGACCTCCCGTGGACCGCCGAGAGCTCCGCCGGCTGGCTCGTCCTGCTCGAATCCTCGGCGGCCGGCAGCGGCAACGGCAACGTCTTCTACACGGTGTCGCCAAACACCACGCTCCAGCCCCGCACCGGGACGATCGTCGTCACGCCCGGCGATCCGGACCTCCCCGCACTCGTCCACACCGTCGTCCAGTCGGCCGCCGCCGCGGGGCTCTCCGCGAGCGGCCACGAGTTCGCCGCCGCGGGCGGCTCGGTCGCGGTCGCCGTGAACGCGCCCGGCTCCATCCAGTGGTCCGTCGCGGACGTTCCGTCCTGGATCGCTGTCCTCGACGGCTCCTCGCGCGTCGGCTCCGGTTCCGTCACGCTCCAGGCCTCGCCCAACAACGGCGTCACGCCCCGCTCCGCCACCCTGACCATCGCGGGCGATCCCTTCACCGTGGGCCAGAAGGGCCGCGACTTCGCCATCGACCGCGACGCCTTCGTCTTCGGCGTCGACGGCGACACGGACTCCTTCACCGTCTCGCCCGACGGCGACATGGCGTGGGAGGCCGTCGCCTCCGACTCCTGGATCAGCTTCCTCTGGGGCAGCGACGCCGGCTCGGGGCAGGGCGAGGTCGTCTTCACCGTCGCGCCCTACGTCGGCGACGGCTCGGCCCGAACCGGAATCATCGAGATCGGCGGCCGGACCGTCCTCGTGAGCCAGCGCGCCTACGACCTGTCCATCAGCCCGCGCTCGGCGCAGGTCTCCGGCAACGCCGGCGCGGGCGAGATCGGCGTCTCCGCCGGCATCGACGACATCTGGCGCGCCATCCGCACCGAGGACTGGATCACAATCGAGTCGGGCACCGAATCCGGCACCGGGAGCGGCACCGTGCGCTTCGTCTACGCCGAGAACGCCACCAGCGTCACGCGCACCGGCAAGATCGTGATCGACGGCGAGGTCTACACGCTCACCCAGGCCGCCCGCGTGCTCGTTCCCGTCTCCGCGCAGGTCCGCGGCCACGGCCGCGTGGACGGCGCCGTCTCCCATCCGGTCGGCTCACGCGCCTCGCTCACCGCCGTCCCCGATTCCGGCTACGAGTTCCGGTATTGGATCACCGACGCCGGCGAGTCGATGCAGAATCCGCTCCCCGTGACCGTCGAAGGCGCCACGACCGTCACAGCCGTCTTCGCGCCGCTCACGCCGGAGTTCGTCTCGGCGGAGTCCTCAACGGATGGCGTCCTCCTCGCGTGGAGCGACCTCGCCTGGGCCGCCGAATACCGCCTCTACCGCGCGCCGTCCAATTCGATCCCCTCCGCGCCGCTCGCGACGCTCCCCGCGGACGGCACCGCGTCGTTCCTCGACACGACGGGCGACGTGGAGCAGCCCTTCTGGTATTGGGTGCAAGCCGTCGGCGCCGATGCCGAGACGGAGTCCGCCGTCCCCGCCACGGGCCGCAAGCGCAAGCCCGTCGTGTTCTCCCCGATCGTCTATTCCGGCCTTCGTGGCGCGACCCACGCCAACCCCGCCACGTATCAGGAGGGGACGGAGGTCTCCTTCACGGACCCCGGGGCTGTCGAGGGCTACGCCTTCGCGGGCTGGAACCCCGCCGGCATCGCGGCCGGCCTCACCGGCGCCGTCGATGTCGAGGCAACCTGGACGCCCCATGTCTACTCGATCGTCTACCGCGCCGCCGGCGGAACCGGCGAGATGGCGCCGACGGCCTGCACTTACGACCGCGACGCCCTCGTCGCCACCAACGAGTTCGCCCGACCCGGCTGCGAGTTCCTCGGCTGGGCCACGGACGAGGGCGGCGAGGTCGTGTATCTGGGCGGCGACTGGGTGCGCAACCTCGCCTCCGCGCAGGGCGCCGTCGTCGAACTCTTCGCCGTCTGGGAGGCGGTCGGCGGCGCGCCCTCCATCGCCGGCGACGACGGCGCGACCGTAACGGGCGATGCCGAGAGCGGCTACGTGGTCCGGCCGTCCGAGGGCAACACGGCGGTCGAGGTGACCCTCCCCGACGGCCTCGACCCCGCCAAGGTCACGGTCGAGGTCGGCACGGCCGTCGAAACCGTAAAGCCGAACGGCGCGACCATCAAGATCGTGAAGGGCGGCAGCGACATCACCCCGTGGCTCGACATTCCTGCCGCCACTGCCGCCGGCGTGATCGCCGTGGGCCAGGCATCGGTCAAGCAGTCGGTCGCCGACGAATCGCTCGACGCCTCCAAGGGCGCCGCCTTCGATGTGGCAGGCGATTCGCCGGTTCTCACCACCGCTCCGACCAAGCCGGGGCTCACCTACACGCTCGTGGAAGGTTCGACGCTCGGCACGATGGGAGACGGCGCGACCAAGCAAGGCGACGGCCAACCCTGGACCCCGACCATTACGGTCAAGGGCGGAGCCAGCGGGTTCTATCGGATCAAGGTAGGGAAGTAAGAATGAGCACGATCTTTATGCAGGAACTGCCGCGCAGTAGGTTGGATGCTATGCCGATGGACCATCCTTCGGACGAGACATTGTTGGTTCGACATCATGTATTCGCCGCATACCACAAGAACGGAATGGTGGACGCCAACAACATGCTTTGCGACAAACGGAATAGCGACAACATTTCAAACGGACAATTCATAGGCATTGATACTGAGTTGCGATTCTATGACGAGTTTCGGAAATCGCTTCGGTTGGTTCCTGGTCTTGATTACGGGGATCATGTTGATTTCATCGGTGAATGGCAGAACAACCAGATTCGTATTGATGTGACCACAAACATACAGTATAAGCGAGTGTCGGATTTTGCAGATGACGAGAATCATCTCATTGTCGTCTGGAATCATCAAGAACAGATTTGGGAATCATTTATGTGAAAGCGAATGTGTTTTGTCCTCACCCACTCTTTGCGAAAGGGTAGTTCAAATGACTCGGAAAGCACAAAGTTGCGATTTGCGCGTGGACAACGCATTGGAGTTTCATGTTTCACGCATGATTGCGGTTGCTTTGATAAAAGGACCGGGCGGAAGGAAATACACGGAGAAATCCATTGCGACGGTTAAGAATCGGCGCAAGATATACACCGACTGCTATGGCTGTTACATCTACTCAGTAAAGGCCGGGAGAGGTTTTACTCCCATTTATGTCGGAAGTGCGACGGAGCAATCTCTCGGCGAGGAAGCATTTACAAGCGACAAGCTTCTGAAGTGCTTGCAGTATCTAGCGGAGTATAAAAAGGGATCTCTTTACATTACGTTCGTTGCGCCGAAAAACAAGGTTGATCCCACTGCAATCACACACCGTGGTCCCTGCCCAACGAAAAGGATTCAAAAACTCGAAAAGGTTTTGACTGCCGTTGCTTACCGTAAGAACCGGAAATTAATTAACAAGCGAAATCGCGGATTGCAGGAGTTTTTCATCAATGGTGCCTTGAACTCGAACGCAGGCCAGCCGCGCAACGAAGTCGCGGATTTCAAAAAAATGATCGGACTTCTGGACAATATCATCATTCTGGTCTAGCGATGTGAAAGGATACGAATCGTGTTTCTCTCAATTCAAAAGGAAGCAACAACCCAATGAACAACACCATTTCGGCATATCCTCCATCGGTTATCGACACCCACACACCATCCACCTCCGCGGATGTGGATATTGATTTCTCTGCCTACGGAATCTCGATTACTCCAAAACCATGGGGCGGTTTGAGTATCCCAACCTCTCACGGGACCGGTTGCCCCAATGGCAATTGCGGAAAGAAGAATTCAAAGAAACTTGATTCCATTTCGGCGGAAGATTATTGTTTGCAACGACTGGATGAAATCCGGCGAATCAATGAGTTGTCACACACACCATCGGCTTTTTCCTGTTTGATGGCGTTCATCTGTTTTTTGTCTTCCCTTGCCTGCGATGAGAGAATCATCAAGCGGGAAATCGACAGATGTTCAAAGTTCGTGCATGATTATGTTAAGGAGTTGTATTGTTGCAGGGGGATTAATAAAGCCAAGTGCACGACAACGCGCAATTCCGGACATAACAACAACAACACGTGGGGAGAAGTTATTTATGCAATGGTCCGTTGTGGTTTGGTCCACAATATGAACGTTTCGGGAAACAAGACTCCCGGGCAGGACCAAATCAAGGTCGCATTGACTCACGACCCACTGCCGCATCTTTGCAGGAAATGCCGCATTTATAGATTCGGTTCGTATGCCCATCCGAAACTGGTCGCCAAGAACGACGAGGCCGTCGTTCTCGTAATCAATGTTTTCGATTTGTGCGATGCGGTTCGAAAGGCTGTCATCAGGATGTTTCAAAAGAAAAAGGTTCAAAACACTGCAAAGCGCGTTTTGGCGCAAAGACCAATCATCCAACAAATGTACTAGAACGAAGGAGCCATGAAACACACACTCACAGCACTCCTCTTCGGCCTCGCTCTTTCCGCCTTCGCCGACACGCCCACCATCACCGACGTGACGGCGCGGCAGCGGTATCCTTGGAACGGGAAGGTGGATATCACCTACACCGTGACGGGGGACGTGGCGGCCGAGACCGTAGCCCGCGGCTTTGTGACACCGACTCTCAAGGTCACGGCAACGGACCTGACGACAGGAAACACCTACCCGGCCATGTCGCTGACGGGCGATACGGGTCTGTCCTCCGGCACACATGCCGTGGTCTGGGACATGAACGCTGATGGACTGACCTTCCAGTCCGATGATATGGTTTTTGATGTTATCTGCAAAGGCATTCCAACTGACCCCTACTGCATCATTGACCTTTCGGACGGGGAGAACGCCTCGTCCTATCCTATTACCTATCTTGTTAATCCGCCGACGGGCGGGTTCAACACGGACGAATACAAGACGACGAAATTAGTGCTCCGACGCCTTGAGCCCGGCTCGGTTCCGACGCGTGACGCGACGATCACCAAGCCGTTCTACGTCGGGCTTTTCGAGGTGACGCAGAAACAGTGGGAACTGGTGACGGGGAGCAATCCTTCGTCCTTCTCGGGCGACACGCGGCCGGTGGAGTGGGTTTCCTACGACGCCATCCGCGGCTCGACCCTCGGTTCGCGGTGGCCGGCGTCGAACGCGGTGGATGCCCGCAGCTTCCTCGGCAGGCTGCGGGCGCGAACGGGTCTGGACTTCGATCTGCCGACGGAGGCGCAGTGGGAATACGCCTGCCGCGCGGGGACGACGACAACCTACAGCTACGGAAATGCCGTGGACGGGGCCTACATGTGGTACAGCGACAACTCGTCCTCTCAGACGCATGAGGTCGGGACGAAGCTCCCCAACGCCTGGGGGCTCTACGACATGCACGGGAACGTGTGGGAGTGGTGCCTGGACTGGTATGGCGGTTCTCTTTCGGGGAATGATCCGGTTGGTTCTTCCTCGGGGTCGGACCGGGTGGTACGCGGCGGCAGCTGGTACAACGACGCGGACTTCTGCACCTCGTCCAGCCGGTACGGCGGCGACCCGTCGAACCCGAGCAGCAACGCCATCGGCTTCCGCCTTGTCAGGACCCTGTCAAACTAAACCGCGGTAGCGGAAGGCGAGCGGCCCAAGGCGCGGTAGCGCCTAGGCCGCGAGCGCGTCCGAAAGAAAGGAGTCGTGCAATGACCACGAAGAAACAACTGGCTATCTTCCTCTCTGCGATCACCGTGGCGAGCGCCGTACGCGGCGAAACCATCTGCTCCGGACGGAGTGCGTCCGTGAAACTCGATCTTCGGACCGGCGTTCGGACGACGACCGGCGAACCGGAGACGGTCGTCTACGACGCCGCCTGGTACGAGGACGGGGCGACCGTTCGCGTCGAGGGAATGGGTGACGCTCCGCTGACTGGAACCGCAGGCGTTGGCTCGTGGACGCCTTCCTTGTGCCGTCACCATCTGACGTTGAAAGCGCTGGATGCCTCAGGAACATTGGTTGGAAGCGAGTCTGCCGATTTCGCCCTTGCGGTCGGCGGGCACACCGGACCGGAGACCACGCCCGCCGTTGCGCCGACGTGCACGGCGGCCGGTCGGACGGCGGCGTTTACCTGTTCGCGATGCGGGGAAGTCGTGGCGAGCCAGCCGATTTCTCCGCTGGGCCACTTCGGAGTGATTACGAAACCCGAGGTCGAGCCGGCGTTCGGCGAGGAGGGGCTGACGGCGGAAATTTCCTGCGCGCGGTGCGGGGCGATTCTCCAGGAGCAGACGGCGGTCAACGCGCTCGACCCCGTCCGCAACGTGACGGCGCGGCAGCTCTGGCCGCACAAGAAGGTGGAGGTTTGTTTCGATGTCGGGGAACGCATTGCGGACGTGGCCGGGACAAACGACACATTCGTGCTGGCGTGCTCCTACGGCGATGTCACCAGGACTTCAACACATCTCCATGGCGATACCTCTCTCACGCCCGGCCACCATGTGCTCGCCTGGGATCTGGAGGCCGACGGCATCGCCATCGACAGCACAAACGTGACGTTTTCGGTGGGGGTCGGACCTAGAACCACCCTCGTCTACGAACCCGGCCTCTCCGTGAAATACTACGACATCTCATCGTCGGGCTATTCGACTTGGACGCAGTCGGAAGTGGCGATGATGAACTATTTTTCCGGCCGGACGCCGACGATTTCAACGAACGCGTTCTACTGGGGCAATAACTTTGCTCCCGGAAGCATCAACTCGGCTCCCAGCAGTTCCCGCGTCACGCAGATGTCGGCTCTCGGCATGCTACCGTGGGAGGAAGATTTTTGCCGGTTCCATGGAGATTATGCTCTTGCCTCGAAAGACAGTTTCTCGATCTTGGCATCCGGGCGGATGGAAATCGTCGAGTCGGGAGACTACTCCTTTGCGGTGATGTCCGACGACAACATCGTGATTTACATTGACGGCAACAAGGTTTGTTCAACGTCTTGGGATGCCTTGGGAACCGGCTCCATTTCGCTTTCAGCCGGTTACCATCGGATATCAATAGCCTACCGGGAAAACACCGGGGGCCAGGGATTTTCAGTCCAGTGGAAGAAGCCCGGCGATTCCTCGTATTCTTTCATTCCTCAGACGGAACTTGCCACGCAGACCATCGGCTTTTCAGAAGTTGGTTGCGCCAATGGCGTCCCTGTCGATACATCGTCCTCCCTTCACGACGGCATGAACGTATCCGGGGCGATGGAGCTGGGCTACTCGCCGTTCGAGGGCGGCGAGGCGACGATATTGATCGACGGCGAGACGGCGGTTTCGGCGGCGGAGTCCGGCGTGTTCCTCTGGCAGCCGCGGACGACCGGTCCCCATACGCTCCAGCACGTGTCCGGGACGAACACGTGGACGCGAACGGTGTCCGTGACGAGTCTGGCGTTCGACGAGCCGGCCGAGCCGAATCCGCCGACGGAGGTGAACGAAAACATCGCCATTTCCTCGACCTCGCGGCACTT
This sequence comes from uncultured bacterium, assembly GCA_902793555.1. Taxonomy (GTDB): domain Bacteria; phylum Verrucomicrobiota; class Kiritimatiellia; order RFP12; family UBA3636; genus UBA3636. The sequence goes on from CADBEF010000011.1 coordinate 12,480, forward strand.
CGCGAAGGGCGGCGGCTCGTCCTCGATTGTGACGTCCGGCAGCGGCACCTGGACGGCATCGGCGTCGGCCTCCTGGATCACGATCCCGACCGCGCTTTCGAGCCGCAACGCGGGGTTGCCGGTCGTCTACCAGGTGGCGGCGAGCGATCGGACCGAGCCCCGCACGGGCTATGTCTACGTGAGCGGCCACGTCTTCACCGTGACGCAGGACGGCGTCGGGGCCACGCTGGATTCCGACTCCGCCGGCTTCGGGTCGGCGGGCGGCACGGGCTCCTTTACGGTGCTCGCCGGCGCGCAGACCGGCTGGCAGGCGAAGTCGAACGTCGACTGGATCTCGGTCGGCACCACGGCCGGGACCGGCGAGGCCGCAGTCTCGTTCACGGTCGCGCCCCTCCATTCCGTCTCGACGCGAACGGGCACGATCACGGCTGCGGGCTGCACGTTCACGGTGAACCAGACGGGACGCCGCCTGGCGATTTCCGCGACGGATTCCTCCTACACGGCGCTCGGTCTCACGGCGGACCGCGATTACACGGCCCACGTCGTCGCCATTGTCGTGACGGCCGCCGCGGACACGACGTGGGACGTCGATGTCGACGCCAGCTGGCTCTCCGTCGCCGACGCCGGGAGCGGCCACGGCGGCGGCACGGTGGCGGTGGCGGCGAACGAGAATCCGAGCTGGCTCGCGCGGACGGGCCGAGTGCGGATCGGGACGGAGACGCTGGTCGTCCGCCAGGCCGGCCGCCCGGCCGGGGCGTGCACGCTCTCCTTCGCCATCTCCCCCGCCGAGACGACCGCCTCCGTGAAGGGGGCGAACGGGCTTATCGCCGTGATGGCGACGCCCGACCTGCCGTGGTCGGCGGAGAGTCGAGCGAACTGGCTCACCGTGATGCCCGGCGCGCGGTCGGGCGCGGGCAACGGCAATGTGGTCTACGCGGCCTCGCCGAACCCGCTGCTGTCGGAGCGGACCGGGTCGATCGAGGTCGCGCCCGTCGAGGAATCGGCGCTTCCGGCGCAGACGCACGCGGTGACGCAGCCGGCGGCCGTGGCGGAGGTCTCCGCAACGGCGCACGCCTTCGCCGCGGCGGGCGAATCCTTCGGCGTGGAGGTCGCGTGCGACGACGTCGTCCAGTGGACGGTCGAGGAGGCGTGCGACTGGCTTTCCGTCGCCGGTTCTGCGAGCCGTGTCGGTCCAGGGACGGCCGTGCTGGAGGCGGCGGCGAACCCGACGGTCGACGCGCGGAGCACGACCGTGGCCATCGCCGGCCATGCCTTAGCCGTGACGCAAAAGGGCCGCTCCGTCGAAGTGGAATACGGCGCGCGCGTCTTCGCGCCGGAGGGCGGCTACGACACGATCGAGGTCCATCCCGACGGCAACGTGACGTGGACCGCGATTTCGTCCGCGCCCGAGTGGCTCACGATCTGGGGAGGCGCCAACTGCACCTTCGACGAAAGCGGCAACGTGATCGGGACGGGCGACGACACGATCGAATACATCGTCTCCGAATACGTAGGGGACGGCGCGCCCCGCACGGCGACGATCCAAATCGGAGACAAGACCGTGTATGTGACACAGCGGGCCTACGATCTTTCGATCAGCCCATCCGCCGCGCAGGTGCCCGGCAACGCCGGCGCGGGGCAGATCGGGGTGTCGGCCTCCGTGGGCGACATCTGGAACGCCATCGCCACGGAGCCGTGGATCATGATCGTGAGCGGCTATGACGCCGGCACGGGCAGCGGGACGGTGCGCTTCTCCTACACGGACAACAACACGGGCGAAACCCGAACGGGGCGCATCATCGTCGCCGGCGAGGAATACACGCTCACGCAGGCTGCGCAACAGCTTGTGTCGGTTTCGGCGCGGGTGGCGTCGGATTCCCCGATTCCGGGCGCCGTTCCGGGTTCCGTCACCGGAACCGGCCGATTCGACCGCGGGGCCTCTGTCACGCTCCGTGCGACTCCGAGCGATGGTTATGCGTTCGTGAACTGGACGCTTCCGAACGGCTCGACCCGGACCGGCGCGACCCTCTGGGTGACGGCGAACGCCAACCAGGAGATCATCGCGAACTTCCACCGCCTTCCCGTCTTCTACGTGAATGGAGAAGGCGTCTACGAAGGAACGCGAAAGACCTTCGCCGCGCCGGCCGACATCTTGGACGCGGCGGGCACCACGAAGCTCGTCTGTCTCGGCACAAGCCGTTTTCCCGACAAGGGGCGCAGCTTCACGCTCGTCGTTACCGAGGACATCGTCTTCGAATGGGACCTGTGGCAGACCAACTACCTCGTGTCCGTCACGCAGACGACGGGCGGAACGATCCAACGCAACGGCTCCACCGCCGCCGATTTCTGGGCCGCCGCCGGCTCGACCGTCGACCTGACCGCCACGCCCGCTTCCGGCAAGACGCTGTTCCGGTGGACGGGAAGCGTCGCCGACGAACTGAACGCGGCGCGCTCGGCGAGCGCGCCCTACCAGTCGTCCTTCGTCGCCGACGCACCCGCGACCGTCTCCGCCGTCTTCGGCATCTTCGACGAAATGCTCGCGAGCGCCGTCGACGCGCCGGCACTCGCCTTCACGACCGGGGGCGATGCCGACTGGGCGCCGGTCATCGACGCGACGGCTCAGACCGGCTACACATCCGCACGCTCCGGCGTGGGCGGCACGGATACCGACACGTGGCTCGACGCGATGGTCGAGGGTGCCGGAACGTTCTCGTTCCGGTGGCGCGTCGACTGCGAGAAGGACGATGGCGGCGGCGCGACCTGGGATCGCCTCGCGGTCTTCGTGAACGGCGTCGAGTTCTCCCGCATCGACGGCAAGACGGACTGGCAGACGGTGACCATCCCCGTCACCGGCCCGAAGACGACCATCCGCTGGTCGTTCTACCGCGACGACTGGGACGATCCGGGCCCGCCGCGAGAAAACGCTGGCTGGATCGACGGCGTGACCTTTACGACGGAGGGACTGTAAGATGAAAAAGACCATCGCATTTCTTGTGGCTCTCGCCTCGTTAACAGCCTTCGGCGCCCCGAATTCCCCAACGGCGGAGGATCCGATGATCTCCATCACGCCGATCACGCGTTCGATGGAACAGACCGGCGGCTCGGCGGCGATCAACACCGCGGGCAACGGCACTTGGATGGCATCGACCTCCGCCAACTGGATCCTGCTCACGAGCTCCAGTGGCACGGCGGGCTATCCCGTCGGCTACACGGTAGGCGCCAACAACGGCGTCGAGGCCCGCGTGGGCTATGTCTACGTGAGCGGCTACGTCCACACGATCACGCAGGCCGGCCTCGGTGCGACGCTCGGGAGCTATTCGGCCGCATTCGAGAGCGAGGGCGGAAGCGGGAGCGTCCGGGTGAACGCGCCCTCGGGCAAGGCGTGGCACGCGCAGTCCAACGCGGATTGGATCGCGGTCTCCACCGAATCGGGGACGGGTTCGAGCGCGTGCGCCTTCACCGTCGCTGCCTACGACGAGGTCTCGACGCGCAGCGGGACCCTGACGATCGCCGACAACACGTTCACCGTCTTCCAGACCGGCCGACGGATGCGGCTGGGCGCCGCCGGCGCGACGACCGACTACTTCGCGGGAACGGTCAAGATCCGCGTGAACGCGCTGGCGGACACCGAATGGACCGTATTCGTGGACGCGGACTGGCTGACCGTGACGGACGCCGGGAGCGGCCTGGGCGGCGACGAGGTGAAGGTCGCGGTCGCGGAAAACCAGAGTTACAACACTCGCACCGGCACGGTGACGATCGGCACCGAGACGTTCGCCGTGACGCAGCTGGGGCGGACGGCGCTCGTCTTCCAGATCGCCCCGACGGAGGTCGGCACCTTCGGTGTGGACGGCGCGGCGGGCGAGCGCCTCGCCGTCACGGCGACGCCGGACCTCGGATGGACCGCGGCGGCGTCCGCCGACTGGATCGAGCTCTACGAGGGCTACGGCTCCGGCAGCGGCAGCGGAAGCGTCGTCTACAAGGTGAAGCCCAATCCGACACTTTCTCCGCGCTCCGGGTCGATCACCGTCACGGCCGCAGATGGCGCCGTGGCCGCGAAGCGGCTCGACATCATGCAGGAGGCCGCGGTCGCCTCGCTCACGGTGGAGGAGTACGAGTTCGAGGCGGCCGGGGAGACGCTGGCCGTCGGCGTCAACACCGGGAGCATCGTGGAATGGGACGTGGACGGCCTTCCCGCCTGGCTCTCCGTGTCGGCCGCCTCGTCAACGGGGCCCGCCGACATCACGCTCACGGCAGCGGCCAATACGTCCGTGCAGCCGCGGAGCGCCACGATTCGCATCGCGGACCACGAATTCCGCGTAAGCCAGAAGGGGCGGGGCGTCACCGTCGCCTACGAGCCGCACGTCTTCAACGCCGACGGCAAGGCCACGGGCGAGAACGCGGACAACCCCATCACGGTCACGGCCGATGCCGACGTGACGTGGACGGCGGTCGCCTCGGACGACACGTGGATCATCGTCTACGAGGGCAGGACCGGGCAGGGGAACGGGACCGTCCGGTTCATCGTCGCGCCCTACATCGGGGACGGCGAGGTCCGGACGGGCCTGATCACGATCGGCTCGGAGATCGTCTACGTGACGCAGCGGCCCTACGACCTCTCCATCGATCCGATCGGGGCGCGGGTGGACGGCAACGCCGGCGCCGGGGAGATCCAGGTCGCGCTCGACATCGACGGCGTCTGGAATGCCATCGCCACCGAGCCGTGGATCGCCATCGTGAGCGGCTACGACGCGGGCACGGGCAACGGAAAGGTGCTCTTCTCCTACACCGACAACAACACGGGCCGGCAACGAACGGGCAAGATCATCATCGCGGGCGAGACCTACACGCTCACGCAGGCGGCGCGGCAGCTCGTCGCCGTTTCGGCGACGGTGTCGGGCCACGGCGGGACCGTTGCGGGTGGCGGAACCTACAACATCGGATCGAAGGCTTTGCTCGAAGCGGTTCCGGAAGGCGGCTATGCGTTTGACCACTGGGTTCTGCCCGGTGGCGGGACCTCGACGGAGAACCCGCTCTCCGTCACCGTGACGGCGTCAGGTTCCTACCAGGCCGTCTTCTCGCACGAGCTGCAGCTCGCGGTCACGTCCGCCTCGCTCAAAGGAGTGCTCCTTTCGTGGACGGCACTGCCCTGGGCAACGGAATTCCGCGTGTTCCGCGGCACGTCCTCCAGTCGTGCCCAGGCGACGAAGATCGCCACGGTCGCCAATGACGGCTCCTACCAGTATCTGGACGCCACTGGCACCGAGAACCAGGCCTACTGGTATTGGATCGAATCCGTCGGCGCCGAGGACGACGTGTGGAGCAACGGCGTGCAGGCCAAGCGCGAGAAAGCGACCTTCTCGATTGATTACACGAACCTTCGCGGCACGACGCACGCCAACCCCGCCACCTATCGCGAGGGGACGTCCGTGACCTTCACTGAACCCTCCGCGCGCACGGGCTTCACGTTCCTCGGATGGACGCCGTCCGGCATCACGGCCGACACCTCCGGCGACGTGACGGCTCGCGCGAACTGGGCGCAGAACGAATACACGGTCCGGTTCAACCTCGCCGGCGCCGCCGGATCGATGGCGGACGAGTCCTTCACCTACGGCCTGTGGAAATATCTTTCGCCAACGAACTTCTCCCGTCCGGGATACATCTTCGTCGGATGGGCCGTAAAGCCGGGGGGGGCTTCGGCGGTCTACGATGATTCCGAATCCGTGAAGAGTCTCACGGCTGAACCAGACGGCCTCGTGACGCTCTACGCTCTTTGGCTCCGTGATGGCCTTGACGATCCGCTTCCCGACCTCGGCGCGTCGGCGTCGGCCGCGGACATCGTCGCCGTCCTTGTCGGTTGCGTCGATGCGGGGAACCTTGGCGCGAACATCACGACCGCCGGCGATTACGCGGACTTCCGCGCCTGGGCGGACGTCGTCAAGGACTGTTCCGGAACACAGGCTGGCCACGTGGGCGTCCGGGACAGCCCCCACTCGTGGCTCTCCTACGCGCTGGGGCAGGAGACGCTTCTCGAGGCCGCGCCGGAGCCGGGCGACCTTGTCATCCTGGACTTCGCCGCGTCGGAATCCGACCCAAGCCGGTTCGACCTCCTGTTCGGACTGGACGGAATCGCCGTCGGCTCCTCCGCCAAGCCGGCGAACCTGGCGAAGACATTCGCCATCGAAGGGGCGGAATCGCTCGAAGACGGGTTCTCCGAAGAGGCCGTTGCACTCCTGTCCATTGGCCCGTCCGAAGGTGACATCACCAGTTCGGTCGCGCCAGTGTCCGACGCCGAATCGTTCTTTTTCCGCGTCGTCGAGCGGCCGTTACAAGCGCCTTCGCCTTGTAGTACGATTTCCTTCGACAGCGCGGGTGGAAGCCCAGTCGCGTCGATTTTGCAGGTTCGCGGAACATCCGTCATTCCGCCCACGACTCCGACGCGAACGGGCTACACGTTCACCGGATGGTCACCCGCCGTTCCCGCCACGATGCCCGCGACCGACATGGTCTGCGTCGCTCAATGGACGCCCATCGACTTCACGGCCCGCTTCCACGCCAACGGCGGCTCGGGGGAGATGGCCGATTTCGTGTACAACTACGAAATGGGAGCGTCTGCGCCGATCCCCGCTTGTGCTTTCGAAAATACGGTCCATTCCTTCGCGGGCTGGGCGACGGAACCGAACGGCGAAGCTGTCTATGCAAACGGAGAAACTGCAAACCGCGTTTTCACGGACAACAATGAAACCGCGAAGGATCTCTACGCGGTCTGGGCCATCAACCAATACACCATCACGTTCGACAGCGCGGGCGGCAGTGCCGTTTCCCCGATTACGCAGGATTATGGAACGGCTATGACGACTCCCGCCGATCCGACCCGAACGGGCTACACGTTTGCGGGTTGGTCGCCGACATTTCCCGCCACGATGCCAGCAGGCGACCTGATCTGCACCGCGCAGTGGACGCCAAACCGATACACAATCCATTTCGACGCCAATGGTGGTACAGGCGAAATGCAAGACCTCGATTGCGTCTATGATGATGTTTCCTTGGGAGTCAACGGATTGTCTCTGCAATACTACGACATCTCCTCATCCGGCTATTCGACCTGGATGCAGTCGGAGGCGGCTATGACGAGCTACTTTGCGAATCGGATGTCGACGATCGCGACGAATACGCTGGACTGGGGCGCTGGCTTGGATGCGGGTTTTTCCGGAAGTGTCGGTACGGCTGGTGATCAATGGGTTGCAGCCGGGTTGACGCGTCCGGCGAGTTCGGCGTGCCGTTTCCACGGAAAATTCGCTTCAAACGGAACCTCTTATTTCGCTATCTGGATGTCTGGTCTTTTGGAAATTGACGATGCGGGGCTGTATCAATTTGCAGCGGTCGCCGACGATTCAATTGTTCTTTACATCAATGGAGCGAAGATTCTCGGAAACGACGAGGGCTGGGTCAACGTGGCAACCGGACAAATCGAACTACCTGCTGGAATCTACGCGATTTCCGCCGGGTTTTACGAGAAAACAGGCGGGCAAGGACTTTCCATCCAATGGAAGAAGCCAGGCGACACCGCTTACACGCCAATTCCGCAGTCGGCTCTTGGGTCCGGAATTCCTGGCGCGGCTCTTCCAGCGGTTGCGTTCTCCGGTCCGGATGGCGCCGCATTCCTCGGCTGGTCGATGACGTCCGACGGTCTCGTGGAATTCGCGGACAAGGACCGTGTTTCAAATCTCTCGTCCGTCAACGGAGACGAAATGACCTTCTACGCCAAGTGGAACCGCGGCTCGTTCACGGTGCATTTCGACCCCAACGGCGGAACGGGCGAAATGCCGGACCAAGTGTTCACGCTTGACGTGCCGCATAATCTCGCCAGGAACGCCTTTTCCAAGCCGAACCACTACTTTGTCGGCTGGGCGACGAACGAAAACGGAAACGTCGTCTACGGGAACGGAGCGATGACGCACAATCTCGCCGCCGTCGGTGAGAGGGTAACGTTGTGGGCTGTGTGGGAGTGGTTGCCTCCGTATATGGTCGTCGATCTTTCCAGCGGATCGTCGGCGACATCCTATCCCGTCACCTATCTGGCGGAGCCGCCGGCGGGCGGGTTCAACACGGACGAATACAAGACGACGAAACTAGTTCTCCGTCGCCTTGAGCCCGGCCAGGTTCCGACCCGCGACGCGACGCTCACCAAGCCGTTCTTCGTCGGGCTCTTCGAGGTGACGCAGAGGCAATGGGAACTGGTGATGGGGACTCGGCCGTCATATTTCTCCAACAATTCGTATTACGCGACACGGCCGGTGGAGCAGGTTTCCTACAATATGATTCGCGGTTCGTCTCTCGGCTCGCAGTGGCCGGCGTCGAACGCTGTGGATGCCGACAGTTTTCTGGGTAGGCTACGGGCGCGGGTGGATCTCGACTTTGACTTACCGACGGAGGCGCAGTGGGAATACGCCTGCCGCGCGGGAACGGCGACTGACTACAACAGCGGCGAGAACTACTCGGCTACGGTTGACCAGATCGGGCGCTTCATGGACAACGGAGGAACAAACTACCTTCAGTCCTGCACGACGGCGGGCGGAACGGCGGCGGTGGGTTCGTATCTCCCGAACGCCTGGGGACTTTACGACATGCACGGAAACGTGAGGGAGTGGTGTCTAGATTGGAAAGGCGGTTCGCTTTCGGGAAATGATCCGGTCGGTTCCCCCTCGGGGGAGGACCGGGTGAATCGCGGCGGCTGCTGGTACAACTTCGCAATCGGGTGCACCTCGTCCCGACGGGAATCCGGATTCCCGTCGGACTATGACACCGGCCACGGCTTCCGCCTTGTCAACACCCTGTCGCAAGAATAGTCAAACCAACGGACTATTTCAAAGCTTTCCCGTTTGGATGGCCATGTAAAATGGATTCGAGGCGATGGTCGGGGTTTGACTTTCCAAAAGAGACAAACGGCTTCTAACAACCAGGAGAACAACCATGAAAACAACTCAACCATTCAACGGTCGGCCCGTGGTAATTATCAAGATTCATCAATCCGTAATAGCCCAGAAAGGTGGAGTCTATAATGCTGTCCACTCGTGTTGGCGAGTCAGTCAGAACCATGTTGATGGACGCGCCGTAGTCGCAGTCACAATCGAATCGAATGACATCGTTGGAGTCTACGATGTCAATCCCGGAGCATGGGTCCCGTGTCCGACCATTCCGAATCGCAAAGAATTCAACGCGACGCCAGTCCCGCCTGCCTGGGGTGCTCCGCTTCTCGGAACGCAACTGCCACGCAAGTATCGGACCGGACGCAATCCAATCCGCTACGTAAACTGATCGTCCTACGCATCCCGGCTACCTGAATCGAAATAGTCGACAACCCGGCGCCGGAAAGGCGCAGAAGGGGTTTCGGGGCTCCGTGCGTAGCGCAGGGTAGCGGATTCCGGGCGCACAGGAAGCCTTCGGACTTCCATGCGCAGGTTCTCAATGTTGTCGGAATCGGCGAGTTCGTCGAGGAGCCTAGGCGCGGAGCGAACGGGAACGTCCCCGCGGGGACGCGCAATGCAGAATACTGAATTGGCGATGGCGCGGTGACTCGCATTCCCCGCAGGGCGGCCGGTTGACGCACTCGACCGAATCGGCGCAATCGAAGAAGTCAGGCGCGCTCGGGGATCTTCGGATCAGGCGGCGGCACCCGATTTTGTCGATTTTGTCGACTGCGTCGATTGCGTCGATGGCGCGGGCAGGCGTCGGGCGGGCGCGAGGCGGCGCAGCCGCCGCGCGCCCGCCCAGCTGTGCGGCGCTATCCGCGACCGAGAAGGAAGTCGATCGCGTTCACGCAGGTGATGCCGTCCTCGGACGAGGGCGGCGCCGCGTCGAGCGTGACGACGGTCTTCGGGTAGTTGTCGCGAAGGCGCTTCAGGGGCTCGAGTTCCCGCTTGAGGACGCCGGGGCCGCGGAGCGTTTCCGCAACCTGGACGTAGGACGTGAGCCCGCCGCCGCGGACGACGAAGTCGATTTCGAGCGCGTCGCACTTGCCGACGCTCACGCTCGCATGGCGGCGGACGAGTTCGTTGAAGACGACGTTTTCGAGCAGATGCCCCTCGTCGCCGGGCCGGTGCCGGACGAGGACGTCCCGCAGCCCCGTGTCGACGGCGTAGAACTTGTATCCGGTCTTGAGCAGTTCGCGCCCCTTCGCGTCGAAGCGTTCGGCCTTGCGGAAGAGGTAGGCCTTGCACAGGGCGTCCACGTAGGATTCGACCGTGTGGTAGGCGCACTTCGAGCCGGCGGAGGTCAGCGTGTCGGCGATCTTCTGGATGCTCGTGACGTTTCCGACGTTGTCGAAGAGGAATTGCGCGACGCGGCTCACCTGGGCCGGGTCCGACGCGCCCGTGCGCCGGAGGACGTCCTTCACGAGAACGGTGTTGTAGACGCCTTCGAGGTATCCTTCCGCGAGCTTCGGGTCGTCGCCGAGCGCCGTCAGATACGGGAACCCGCCCCGCCGGAGGTAGTCCGTCCAGGTCGCGTTTGCTCGCGGGTCCCGACCGGTCCCCTCCGCGAACTCGCGGTAGGACAGCGGTTGCAGGAGGAGCTCCACGTAGCGGCCGGAGAGATAGGTCGCGAGTTCGCCGGAAAGGAGCGTCGCGTTGGAGCCGGTCACGTAGACGTCGGCGTCCTTGCGTCGGTAGAGCCCGTCGACGAGCCGTTCGAACTCGGGGATGCGCTGCACCTCGTCGAGGAAGACGTAGGTGCGCTTCCCCTTGGGCCGGTGCGCGGCGAGCCACGCGCGCGCCTCCTCCACGGTCCGGATCGAGTCGAATTCCTCGGACTCGAAGTCCATCCGGAGGATGCGGGACTTCGGGACGCCGGACTTGACCAGCCGCTGGGCGAAGGCGTCGAGGACGGTGGACTTGCCGCATCGGCGGACGCCGGTGACGACCTTGATGAGGTCATGGTCCTTCCACTGCCACAGCAAATCGAGGAAATCGGCACGCTCGATCATGGGTTTTCTCCTTTGAATAAGTCCGCAGTATATTGCAGAAATTGTAGAATGTCAATCGGTTTCTGCATCATGTCGCAGATTCAGTCCAATCCCCGACCGCCTTCGAAGTGGGGGGGCTGTTGTCTTGAGGTCCTGCCGTCCTGTCGTCATCGGGCCGGAACCGGGAACGGGTGGCCCTTGAACATTCCGGGCGAGTGTGCGAGAATGTCGCGCCGTTTCCAACAAGAGGAGGTGGCCGCATGGCCGCGTTCAAATACGATCCGAAATCGCTCGTCGCCGACGAGTTCATCAACGACGCGGAGATCCGCGAAACCCTCGCCTGGGCCGAGGCGCACAAGAACGACGCCGCGCTCGTCGAGTCGATCATTGAGAAGGCGCGCCCGCGGCCGCGCCCCGAAGGCGGCTGCACCTGCGCGGGGCTCACGCACCGCGAGGCGTCGCTGCTGCTCGCGTGCGAAATCCCGGAGCTCGTCGACCGGATCTTCGAGGTCGCCGAGGAGATCAAGCTCGCCTTCTACGGAAACCGCATCGTCATCTTCGCGCCGCTCTACCTCTCCAACTACTGCGTGAACGGCTGCCTCTACTGCCCCTACCACCTCAAGAACAAGGGCATGCCCCGCCGCAAGCTCACGCAGGACGAGGTCCGCGCCGAGGTGGTCGCGCTCCAGGACATGGGCCACAAGCGCCTCGCGATCGAGTCGGGCGAGGATCCCGTCCACAACCCGATCGAATACATCCTGGACTGCATCAAGACGATCTACTCCGTCCACCACAAGAACGGCGACATCCGCCGCGTGAACGTGAACATCGCCGCGACGACGGTCGAGAACTACCGCAAGCTCAAGGAGGCCGGCATCGGGACCTACATCCTGTTCCAGGAGACCTACCACAAGGAGAGCTACCTCCGGCTGCACCCCACGGGCCCGAAGCACGACTACAACTGGCACACCGAGGCGATGGACCGCGCGATGGAGGGCGGCATCGACGACGTGGGGCTGGGCGTCCTCTTCGGCCTGGAGCTCTACAAGTACGAGTTCGCGGGGCTCGTCATGCACGCCGAACACCTCGAGGCCGTGCACGGCGTCGGCCCGCACACGATCAGCGTGCCGCGCGTGAAGCGCGCGGACGACATCGACCCGGACGCGTTCGACAACGGCATCTCGGACGACACGTTCGCCAAGATCGCCGCGTGCATCCGCCTCGCCGTCCCCTATACGGGCATGATCGTCTCCACGCGCGAAACGGAGGCCGTCCGCGCGAAGCTGCTGCGCTGCGGCGTCTCGCAGGTGAGCGGCGGCTCGCGCACCTCCGTCGGCGGCTACACCGAGGAAGCGCGCCCGCACGACACGGAGCAGTTCGACGTGAGCGACCAGCGGACGCTCGACGACGTCGTGCGCTGGCTCATGGAGACGGGCCACGTGCCGAGCTTCTGCACCGCGTGCTACCGCGCGGGGCGCACGGGCGACCGCTTCATGTCGCTGTGCAAGACGGGCCAGATCCTCAACTGCTGCCACCCGAACGCGCTCATGACGCTCGCCGAATACCTCGTCGACTACGCCTCGCCCGAAACGAAGAAGGTCGGCTGGGCGATGATCGAAAGCGAGCTGGCGAAGATCCCCAAGGAGAACGTCCGCCGCGTCGCCGCCGAAAACATCGAGGCGATCAAGAACTCGAACCGCCGCGACTTCCGGTTCTAGCCGAGGCGGCGAAGCAGGAGCGCGAGCGCGGCGTCGCGCGCGGCGCGGCGGACGTCGTCCCGCCCGCCCTCGAAGACGTGCTTCTCGTGGCCGGCGCCGCCGAAGGCGTCCGCCCAGCCGACGAACACGGTGCCGACCGGCAGCGACGGGTGCGCCGGGTCGCCGTCCGGGCCCGCGAGGCCCGTGACGGACACCGCGAGGTCCGCGCCGAGCAGGCGCCGCGCGCCCTCGGCCATCCCTTCGGCGACCGGCGCGCTCACGGGCCCGAGCGAGGCGAGCATCCCCTCGCCGACGCCGAACAGGTCGCGCTTGGTCTCCGTCGCGTAGGAGACGATCGCGCCGCGGAACCACGCCGAGGCGCCGGGCCGACCGGCGAGCGCCGCGCCGACGAGCCCGCCGGTGCAGGATTCCGCCGCCGCGACGCGGATGCCGCTCTCCCCGCAGCGCGCGGCGACGCGCGCCGCGAGTTCGTCCGCGTCCGCGGCGTCCGTGCCGGCCGCGCAGGGCGGGCGGACGAACCGGTCGATGCGGCCGGCGAGGAACGCGAACGCGCGGGAGCGCGTCCAGAGCGGCTCGACGAGGCGCAGGCGCAGGGCCTCGACGAGCGCGACGGCGCCGTAGACCGCGAGGACGGCGCCGACGGCGGCGATGGGGGTCCACCACTGCCCCCACCACTCGGGGGTGCGGACGATCCGCGGCCACAGCAGCGGCCAGAAGGCGGGCGTCTGGTGCGCGACGTAGACCGCGAACGCCGGGCGCGCGAGGGCGTTGAGGAAGCGCCGCGGCCGCATCCGCAGCTTCGCGAAGAAGACGAACAGCGCGAGCGCGCACAGCGCGTTCGGCGCGCTCTTGAGGTCGGCGAGGAAGCGCTCCGCCAGCGCGTGGACCGCCGGCGCCGCGGCGGACGAATCCCAGAACGTCCGGGCCAGCCACTCGGGCAGGACGAGCGACGCGTAGAGCGCGAGACCCACCACGAGCGCGGCGGGCGCCGGAATGCGCGCGAGGAGGCGTCCGCCGTGGAGGCGCAGCCAGCCGGCGGCGAGGTAGACGTAGAAGAACCAGAGCGTGTCGACGAGGAAGCCCTCGCGGAAGTCGGCGATCGTCGACTGCACGACGAAGACGAGGAACCCGACGCCGACGAGCGCGCCGAGGCGGCGCGCGCCGAGCGCGAGCGCGTGGCGCAGGAACGGGACGGCCAGCAGCAGCGTGAGCCACGCGGAGGCGAACCAGAGCGGGCGCCCGAGATACGGGACGAAGCCGCGCGCGGCGTCCTTGAGCCCGGGGTGCGCGCCCATCGCGAGCGCGACGACCGTGAGCGGCGCTGCCCAGCAAAAGACCGTGAAGTGCAGGCGCAGCCAGCGGCGGCCGGGGGCGAACGCGGGCGCGCCGGGCTTCGTGGCGTCGACGAGAAACCAGCAGCCGAGCAGCACGAAGAGGTTCGTCGCCACGCGCGCGCCGCACCCGAGCAGCAGGCTCGGCAGGAGCGTGCCGTCCGACGCGTGCGCGATCAGGTGCCCTTCGGTGAAGAGGTGCCCCGACACGATCGCGAGCATCGCAAGGAGGCGGAGCAGCTCGAAGTTGGACTGGCGGGGGGGCTTGTTCATCGGGAGAGAACCCGTTCGAGGGCGGAAAGGACTTCGTCCGGGCGCACGAGCGCCATCACGCCGCGCTGCACGGCCGGACCGTTCGAGGAAGTCGGGTGGACGGGCGCCCACGGGACGCGGTCCTGGTGCTCGACGACGGCGCTGCGCGGGCCTTCCGGCGCCCAGAGCGGCAGGCGCGACGCGCCGTCGACC
>CADBEF010000012.1 GCA_902793555.1 uncultured bacterium
CGTCGCGGACGCGCAGACCGCGGGCCGCGGCCGCGGCGGGCGCGCCTGGGCGTCGCCGCCCGGCGTCGCACTGTATTTCTCGGTCCTCCTCCGCCCCGCCCTCGCGCCGGACGCCCTCCCGCTCGCCACGCTCGCCGCCGGCATCGCCGTCGCGGAGGCCGTTCGCGCCGAAACGGACCTCCCGGCCGGGCTCAAGTGGCCCAACGACCTGCTCGTGAACGGACGCAAGGCCGCCGGCATCCTCTGCGAAGCCGAAGCCGGCGCGGACGGGGCGCACGCCGCGATCGCCGTCGGAATCGGAATCAACGTCAACACGCCCGCCGACGCGCTTCCCGCGCGTCCGATCTTCCCCGCGACCTCGCTCGCCGCCGAGGCCGGCCGGCCGTTCGACCGCGAGGCGCTCCTGCAAGCCTGCCTCGCCGCGCTGCGTCGCGCGGTCGCGCGGCTCGAAGCGCCGGACGGTCCCGCCGCGACGATCGCGCGCTTCAACGAACTGGACGCCCTGCGAGGAGCCGCGCTCTCGGTTTCGCTGCCCGACGGCACGGTCGCGCACGGCATCGGCCGCGGCGCCGCGCCCTCCGGCGCGCTGCTCCTCGACACCCCCGCCGGCTCCCGCGAAATCCTCGCCGGCTCCGTTTCCTTCTCCTCTTCGACCTCGAACCTCTAACCTCCAACCTCTCACCTCCAACCTCCGCCATGCTCTCCCCCGCCCTCCTGACCTTCGCCGACGGCTCGCCCGTCCGCTCCCCCGACGACTGGCGCCGCCGCCGCGACGAACTCGCCGCCGCCGTCGTCACGACCGAATTCGGCGGAATGCCGCCCGCCCCCGCCGCGACGCGGTGGGAGCTCGTCTCGACCTCGTGGGATCCGCGCATCGCGCCGCCCGGCGTCCGCTACCTCTCCGGCAACGTCCGCGTCGAGGGCGGCGCCGCGCCGTTTTCCTTCGGCATGAAGGTCTGGCTGCCGCAGGGCGCGAAGGCCGAGGCGCCGTGCCCCGTCGTCCTCACCGGCGACGACTGCTGGTGGTGGCAGACGACCGACATGGTGAACGAGGCGTTGCGCCGCGGCTTCGCCGTCGCGGCGTTCAACCGCTGCGAATGCGCGCGCGACATCTTCGGCCCGCGCGACGATTCGAAGCCGGAGCAACGCGCGGAGGGCATCTACCCGCTCTTCCCGGGCCACTACGGCGCGGTCGCCGCGTGGGCCTGGGGCTACCACCGGGCGGTGGACGCGCTGCTGCAGATCCCGGAGATCGACCCGGCGCGCATCGCCGTCACGGGCCATTCGCGCGGCGGCAAGACCGCGCTCCTCGCGGCGGCGACGGACGAGCGCATCGCGCTGTGCGGCGACAACCAGAGCGGCTGCTGCGGCTGCTCCGCGGCGAAAGTCGTCGGCGCCGGCGGCGAGACGCTGAAGTCCATCTCGAAGGACTGGGGCCAGTGGTTCGGGCCGGAGCTGGCGTCCTACGCCGACCGCCCGGACGAGCTCCCCTTCGACCAGCACTTCCTCTGCGCGATGGTCGCGCCGCGTGCGCTGCGCGTCAACATCGGCCTGGGCGACCTGTGGTCGAATCCGCTCGGCGCGTGGGAGGTCCACAAGGCCGCGCGCGAGGCCTGGCGCCTGCTCGGCGCGGAAAGCGCGCTGGCGATCGCGTTCCGCGAAGGCCCGCACCGCTACTGGGCGGACGACTGGTCGCGCTTCCTGGACTTCTGCGCGTGGCGTCTCGCGGGCGGGCTGCGTCCGCTCGACATCGACCGCCGCCCCGACTGGGCGACGGCTTGACGCGGCGCCCTCGCGCGACCTCGCGCGGGAGCGCGGAACTGCGAGCGCGCGGGAGCGCGCGATACCAAAAAATTGCGCTTGCATCGGCGGCGATTCTTTGCTAGTTCTTCCCGCACCAAGAGAACCCGCGCCCGGCCCGGCGAGGCCGCCCGGACGCCAACCGCAAACGAATCATGAGCAAGCTCGTCATCGTCGAATCGCCCGCCAAGGCCCACACCGTCGGAAAGATCCTCGGCCCGGACTACAAGGTCATGGCTTCGGTCGGCCACATCCGGGACCTGCCGGACCGCAAGGAGGGCATCAAGCGCGAACAGCTGCCGGACGGCACGCTGCGCTTCACCCCGGACTACGTGGTCCCGGAAAGCAAGGAACGCGTCGTGCAGGATCTCGTCCGCGAAGCGAAAAAGGCCGACGAAATCGTGCTCGCGAGCGACCCGGACCGCGAAGGGGAGGCGATCGCGTGGCATCTCAAGGAGGAAATCACCAAGCGCCTCGGCGGCGCCGCGAAGCCGTTCGTCCGCGTCGAATACCACGAAATCACGCCCCGCGCCGTCAAGGCCGCGTTCGCGCAGCCGCACGGCATCGACATGGCGCGGGTGGATTCCCAGCAGGCGCGCCGCTGCATCGACCGCTACATCGGGTGGCGCCTTTCGCCCCGCGTGGCGCGCGCCGTCCGCGGCGCGTCGGCCGCCGGCCGCGTGCAGTCCGTCGCGCTCCGGCTCGTCTGCGACCGCGAGAAGGAAGTCCGCGCGTTCGTGCCGGAGACGTACTGGGAGTTCTCGGTCCGCCTCGCCAAGGCGGACGGCGCCGCCGAGCCCTTTTCGGTCCGGCTCCGCAAGCTCGACGGGAAGAAGGCCGACGTGAAGGACGAAGCGTCCGCGCGCCGCACGGAGGCGTTTCTCGCCGCCGCCTCGTATTCGGTCGGCGAAGCGGAGACCCGGCCCGTCCGCAAGCAGCCCGGCGCGCCGTTCATGACCTCGTCGCTGCAGCAGGCCGCGTCCAACGCGCTGCACTACAGCCCGGACCGCACGATGGCGCTCGCGCAGCGGCTTTACGAATCCGGCCTCGTCACCTACATGAGAACGGACACGACGAACGTCGCGCCCGAGGCGCGCCAGGCCGCGGCCGCGTGGATCGCCGCGTCGTTCGGCCCGGAGTACGCCGACCCTCACAACTACGCGTCCGGCCGCAAGGGCCCGGCCGGAAACCCCGGCGGCGCCCACGAGTGCATCCGCCCGACCGACCCGGCCGCCGTGCCGGACGCCGTCCGCGCCTCCCTGTCCGGGACCGACGCCGAAGGCCAGGCCAAGCTCTACAAGCTGATCTGGGAGCGTTTCGTCTCCTCGCAGATGGCGGCCGCCGTGCTCGACACGACGACCGTCCGCGTGGACGCGGCGGCCGCCGCGCCGGCGGCCGGCGCCCCCGCGTCCGCCGAGCTCACCGCGACCGCCGCCCGCGTGTCGTTCCCCGGCTTCCTGGCCCTCCGCGGGGCCGCCGCGGTCGCCGCGGCCGAAAACGAAGACCGCAAGGAAGACGACGGCGACGAGCAGGCCACCCTGCCCCCGCTCGCGGCGGGCGATCCGCTCGCCGGCCGCGGCGTTTCGGCGGAACGCAAGGAAACCAAGCCGCCGGCCCGCTACGGCGAAGCGGCGCTCGTCCGCGCGCTCGAGCAGAACGGCGTCGGCCGCCCTTCGACCTACGCCAGCACCATCAAGACCATCAAGGACCGCAAGTACGTCGCCGTCGAGAAACGCGTCCTCGTCCCGACGGAAACCGGCGAAAAGACCTGCGACTACCTCGTCGCGAAGTTCCCGGAAATGATGAACGTCGGCTACACCGCCGCGATGGAGGAGAAGCTCGACGACGTCCAGGACCCCGCCACGAACACCGGCTGGCAGGCCGTCCTCGGCGACTTCTACCGCAAGCTGGCCGGACACTGGCTCCCCGACGCGGTCGACTGGGCCGATCCGGCCGCCGTCGCGGACCTGCTGGAGGTCTTCCGCGGCGTGTCGCGGTGGCGCGCCCCGTCGAAGAACGGCGCGCGCACGTTCGACGACCGCAAGTTCGTGCAGGACCTCGCCTGGGACGTCATGGGCGTGCCCCGCCCGAAAGCGCGCGAGCGCAAGGCGGACGCGCCGTTCCGGTTCGACCGTCCCGCGCCCGGCGACCTCGCCGCCGCCAAGGTCACGCTCCCGCAGTTCGAGGCGCTCGGCCGCACGCTCCTGCACTACCGCGACCAGGTTCCCGGCGCGGACGCCGCGCTTCGCGCCGCCGGCCTCGGCGGCCTCCTGGAAGAGCCCGCCGCCCAGCCGCCGGACGCGGCGACCGCCCGCCTCGTCGCCCTTTTGGAGGAGCACGGCGCCGCCCCGGCCCGCGCCGACTTCTTCCGCTCGCTCGCGGAGCAGATCCGGGGCGGCCGCGCCCTTTCCGCCAAGCAGCGCTACTGGCTCGGCCGCATCTTCCTCGATTCGCGCGACCGCATCCCCGCCGGCGATTTCGCCGCCGCCTGCGCCGAAGCCGGCCTCGAGGACAAGCCCGCCGAAACGGTCGACCCCGAAAAGGCCCGCCGCGTCATCGCGGCCCTCTCGCGCGTCGAACGCTGGACCGACCCCGCGCCGGCCCGCCGCGGCCGCAAGGGATTCGACGACAAGGAATTCTTCGCGTCCGTCTCCGCGCAATACGGCGCGCGCGGCGTCCTCACGGCCCCGCAGATGCGCGTCCTGGACCGCATGCTGCTGCGCTACGCCGGCCAGGTTCCCGAAGCCGCGCAAATCGCCGCCGACTACGGCATCGAGGCCAAGCCCCGCGCCGCCCGCCGCCCGAAAAAGGCCTAGCCCCTCCCCCGCACCACCCCGTCCCACTCCGAGCACGCCATGTCCGAAACCGCCGAAGAAACCCCCGCCAAGAAACCCTACGAACCGCCGCCCCCGCCTCCCGGCAAGGAGGTGCTCGTCTCCGTGCGCGGCGTCGACAAGATCTACGCCAAGGGCGGCGAAACCGTCTACGCCCTGCACAACATCAACCTCGACATCTACCGCAACGAGTACGTCTCGATCATGGGCCCGTCGGGCTCCGGCAAGTCGACGCTCTTCAACATGGTCGGCGCGCTGGACGTGCCGTCCGCCGGCCAGGTCTCCGTCGGCGGCGTGTCGCTGCCCTCGCTCAAGTCGAGCGAGCTCTCCTACTTCCGCTGCAAGCACATCGGATACGTCTTCCAGTCCTACAACCTCATCCCGTGGCTCACCGCGCTGGGCAACGTGATGCTCCCGCTCACGTTCCTCGGAACGCCCGAGGAGAAGGCCCGCGAGCGCGCGAAGCACGTGCTCGAGCTGGTCGGCCTCGCCCACCGCCTCGACCACACGCCCGGCGAGTGCTCCGGCGGCCAGCAGCAGCGCATCGCCGTCGCCCGCGCCCTCGCGAACGACCCGTCGATCATCCTCGCGGACGAGCCGACCGCCAACCTCGACCAGAAGACCGGCCAGGAGATCATCGAGCTGATGAAGCAGCTCTGCGTCTCCGAGGGCGTCACCGTCATCACCGCGACGCACGACTTCAAGATGCTCAAGGCCTCCGACCGCATCGTCTGGATCAAGGGCGGCAACGTGAGCAAGGTCGAGGACGTTTCCAACCTCGACATCCGCGTCGGCGGCGTCTCCGAATCCGACTACAACGAATAGCGCGGCCCGCGCCGCACGGCCCCGCGCCGCGAAAGGAACCCCGACATGGCCGACGAATTCGTCCCACAGTGGATCATCGAGAAGAAACGCGACGGCGGCGCGCTCGCCGAGGGCGAGATCCGCGAGTGGATCGCCCGCTACGCGGACGGCCGCCTGCCCGACTACCAGATGGCCGCCCTCGCGATGGCCGTCTACTGGCGCGGCATGTCGGCCGACGAGACGCTCTGGCTCACGGACGCGATGATGCGCTCCGGCGACACGCTCTCGTGGAGCGGCCTCGGCCGCGCCACCGCCGACAAGCACTCCACCGGCGGCATCGGCGACAAGCTCTCCATCCCGCTCGCGCCGCTCGTCGCCGCCTGCGGCGTCGCCGTCCCGATGATCTCCGGCCGCGGCCTCGGCATCACCGGCGGCACGCTCGACAAGCTCGAGTCCATCCCCGGCTACGACACGCATCTGGACAACGCGCGCTTCCGCGCCGTCGTCGACCGGGTCGGCTGCTCGATCATCGGCCAGACCGACCGCCTCGCGCCCGCCGACCGCAAGCTCTACGCGCTGCGCGACGTCACGGGCACCGTCCCCTCCATCCCCCTCATCACCGCGAGCATCCTCTCCAAGAAGCTCGCCGAGGGCGCGGACGTCCTCGTCTTCGACGTGAAGTGCGGCGCCGGCGCGTTCATGAAAACGCCGGCGCGCGCCCGCGCCCTCGCCGATTCGCTCCTCGCCGTCGCCCGCGGCGCCGGCCGCAAGGCCGAGGCGCTCGTCACCCCGATGGACCAGCCCGTCGGCCGCACCGCCGGCAACGCGCTCGAGATCGCCGAGTCCGTCGAGATCCTCCGCGGCGGCGGCCCCGCCGACGCCCGCTCGCTCGTGCTCGACCTCGCCGTCCCGATGCTCGTCCTCGGCGGCGCCGCGCCGGACGCCCCCGCCGCGCGCGCCCTGCTCGAGTCGAAGCTCGCCTCCGGCGCCGCGCTCGAGACTTTCTCGCGGATGGTCGAGGCGCAGGGCGGCGACCCTCGCGTCGCGGACGCGCCGGAGAAGGTCCTGCCGCAGGCGCCCGCCGTCCTCGACGTGCCCGCGCCGCGCGCCGGCACGCTTTCGCGCGTCGACGCGGACGGCATCGGCCGCGCCGTGCTGCTGCTCGGCGGCGGCCGCCGCGCCGTCACGGACGCGATCGACTTCTCGGTCGGCGTCTCCCGCCTGCGCAAGGTCGGCGAAACGGTCGCATCCGGCGAGCCGCTCGTCCGCCTCCACGCGCGCTCCCGCGCCGAAGCCGAGGCCCTCGTCCCGCAGGTCCTCGCCGCCTTCTCCTTCGCCTGACCGCCAACCCCTTCGACCCGTCATGCCCCCCTTCCGCCGCATCGGCATCCTCGGCACCGGCCTGATCGGCGGGTCGTTCCTGCTCGCGCTGCGCCGCCTGCTGCCGGACGCGGAGCTCGTCGCCGGCGCGCCGTCGGAGAAGACGCGCGAGGCGGTCCGCGCCTCGGGCGCCGCGAACCGCGTCTTCGACCCCGCCGCGGAGGCGCCCGCGGCCGCGCTGGCGGGCTGCGACCTGGCGGTCCTCGCCGCGCCGCCGCGCGTCGTGTGCCGCGATCTGCCCGCGCTCAAGGGCGCCCGCATCGGGCTCGTCGTCGACGTCGCCTCCGTGAAGGGCTCCGTGATGGAGGCCGCGCGCGGGCTCGGCAACTTCGTGGGCGGCCACCCGATGGCCGGCACGGAGGGCGTCGGCTTCGGCGCCGCCGACCCGGACCTCTTCCGCGGCGCCGCGTTCCTCTACTGCGTCCCGCCGGACTACGCCGCCGGCGCGGACCGGCTCGACGCGCTGCTCGCGCTGCTGGGCGCGCTCGGGTTCCGCTGCATCGGGATGGACGCCGCGGAGCACGACCGCCGCCTGGCGCTCGTCTCGCACCTGCCCCACGCGGCCGCGTTCGCGCTCGCGCTCGTCGCGGCGCGCAGCGGCGACCCGCTGCTCGCGCGGCTCGTCGGCGGCGGCTTCCGCGACACGACCCGCATCGCCGCCTCCGCCCCCGCGCTCTGGACGGACATCCTGCGCGCCTCGCCGGAGCTGCCCGCCGCGCTCGACGCCTACGCGGACGCGCTTTCGCGCCTCCGCGCCGCGCTCGACCCGGCCGCCGACCCGGCCGCGCTGCGCGCGCTCCTCGCGGAGGCGGAAGCGTACCGCCGCGCCATCCCGGACGGACTCCACGCCGTCCCCCACGCGTAGGATCCCGGCCCCATGGAAGAACTGTCGGCCTGGCTCGCGTCCGGAGGCCTGCGCGGCGCGCTGGCGGCCTTCCGGTGGATCCTGCTGGCGCTCGTCCCGCTGCTGGTGCTGCGCGCCTGCTTCCACTTCGCGCCCTACCGCGTCGGCCACAAGACGCGGCTCCTGCTCTTCCCGCTGCTCTTCTGCGCGGCGGCGCTCGCGGTCCTGGCCTACCAGTCCACGTGGCAGCTCTTCGGTTTCACGCGCCCGGACTTCGTGCAGTTCACGGAGCGCTTCAACCCGCGCGAGGACAACGCCGCGAACCATCTCATCCGGGGGTCGGTCCTCGACCGCAACGGCGAGGTCCTCGCGTACACCGACCCGGAAGGGACGGGGGCCCGGATCTACCCGTGGGAAGAGGCCGTGGCGCACGTCGTCGGCTACCGCCGGCCCGGCGGCGGCCTCACCGGCGTCGAAGGCGCGGCCGATTCGGAGCTCTCCGGCTACCGCCAGCTCGAAACGGCGGCCGACTTCAAGGACGCGCTCCGCACCGCGATGCAGCGCGACCGCCACGTGGGCACCAACGTGGCGCTCACGATCGACGTCGGGCTCCAGACCGCGGCGCGCGCGCTTTTCGACGGCCGCCCCGGCGCCGCGGCGGCGCTGAACCCGCGGACGGGCGAAATCCTGCTGCTCTTCTCCTCGCCGTCGTTCGACCCGAACGTCTACGACCGCCGGCTCATGGTCGACCCGCGCTCTCCGATGCTCAACCGCGCGCTGCACGGCAGCTATCCGCCGGGCTCGACCTTCAAGACCGCGATCGCCGCGCTCATGGCCCAGACCGGCGTGCCGCAGGAGCTGTACTGCCCGGCCGAGGGCTACACGCCGCCCGGCGCGCGCCGCCCCATCCGCGACCACGAGTACTACGGATACGAGCGCCGCGGGCTCGCGTGGCCGGGTTTCGGGACGATCGGCCTGGACACGGCGCTCGCGAAGTCGTCCAACTCCTACTTCGCGCACGGCGGCGTCCTCGCGGGCGCCGAAGCGTTCAACGAAATGGCGCGCAAGCTGCACTTCAACGACCGGATCGTCCTCTACTCCAACGGGCTGGAGCGCATCTCGATCCGTCCGGGCAACGTCCCGCGGCTCGGCCGCGCCGAGAAACGCGAACTGGCGCAGCTTTCGATCGGCCAGGGGCGCCTCCTCGCCGCCCCGATCCACATGGCCATGCTCGCCGCGGCGATCGCGGACGACGGGACGCTCATGCGCCCGCACCTCGCGCTCGGCGAGGAGCCGGAAGTCCTCGACCGCCCCTTCTCCGCCGCCGCCGCGCGCCGCGTCAAGCGCGCGATGCGCCACGCCGTGCAAACCGGAACCGCGAAGAAGGCCGACATTCCGGGCCTGGACGTGTGCGGCAAGACGGGCACCGCGCAGAACCCGCTCGGCGAAGACCACGCGTGGTTCGTCTGCTTCGCGCCCGCCGACAAGCCGGCGATCGCGATCGCGGTCGTCGTCGAGAACGCCGGCTTCGGGTCGGCCGCCGCGCTCCCGATCGCCGCCGGCCTGCTCCGGCAGTGGTTCGGGCTGCCGGAGCGGTAGCGGGCCGGCCGGGGCGGCCGGCTACGAGCGCGTGTAGTTCGGCGCCTCGCGCGTGATTCGGATGTCGTGCGGGTGCGCCTCCTTGACGCCCGCCGGCGAGACGCGGACGAACTTGCCCGTGTCGTGCAGCTCCTCGATGGAGCGCGCGCCGTTGTAGCCGAGCGACGAGCGCAGGCCGCCGCAGAACTGCGTCATCACCTTCTGCACCGTGCCCGCGTAGGGGATGATGCCCTCGATGCCTTCCGGCACGAGGTCCTTCATCTTGCGGTGGCCCTGGCCGTAGCGCTTGCGCGAGCCTTCGAAGGCCTGCATCGCGGCGAGCGAACCCATGCCGCGGTAGATCACGTACTGGCGGCCGTCCTGGATGATCTTCTCGCCCGGGCTCTCCTCCGTGCCCGCGAGGATCGAGCCGAGCATCACGGTCTCCGCGCCGGCGACGATCGCCTTCGGGACGTCGCCGCTGTAGCGGATGCCGCCGTCGGCGATCACGGGCACCGAGCCCTGCAGCGCCTTCGCGGCCTCGTAGACCGCGGTGACCTGCGGGACGCCCACGCCGCACACGACGCGCGTCGTGCAGATCGAGCCGGGGCCGATGCCGACCTTGACGGCGTGCGCGCCGGCGTCGCGCAGCGCGGCGGCGCCTTCGCCCGAGGCGACGTTGCCCGCGATGACGTCCACGTCCGGGAGGTTCTTCACGAGCCACTTCACCATGTCGATGATGCCCTTGGTGTGGCCGTGGGCGGAGTCCACGACGAGCACGTCCGCGCCGGCCTCGGCCAGCGCCTGCGCGCGCTCGTAGTCCTTGCCGCCGGAAATCGCGGCGGCGACGCGCAGGCGGTACTGCGAGTCGCGGTTGGCCATCGGGAGGTTCTGCTCGACGAGGTCGCGCACGTCGGTGAACGAGTAGAGGCCGACGAGCTTTCCCTCCCCGTCCACGAGCGGAAGCTTGCCCTTGCGCGCCGAGCGCATGATCTTGTAGGCCTCCTGCAACGTCGTGCCCTGCGGCGCGGTGATCGGGTCCTTCGTCATCACGTCCTCGACCTTCGCCGCCGTGTCCTCGGCGTAGTCGATGTCCTTGCTCGTGAGAACGCCGACGACGCGTCCGGCGTCGTCGAGAATCGGGAAGCCGGAAAACTTGTAGTGCTTCTCCTCGCGCACGGCGAGGATCTCGTCGAGCGTCTGGCCGACGTGGAACGCGACGGGCGAGTGGATGAGGCCGTTGAGGTGGTGCTTGACCTGCGAAACCTGGTCGGCCTGCTGCTCGACCGTGAGGTTCTTGTGGATGACGCCGATGCCGCCGAGCATCGCCATCGCGATCGCCATCGGGGCCTCCGTCACGGTGTCCATCGCCGCGGAGAGGAACGGGATGTTCACGCGGATGCGCGACGTGAGGCGCGTCGAGAGGTCGGTCGTGTCGGGCAGGAAGTCGGCGTACTGGAGGACGAGCGACACGTCGTCGTAGGTGAGCCCCTCGAAGGGGAACGCCTCCATGAAGGCCTTGGTGTGCGGATTCGTTTTCATCTTTTCGCGGGTCCGGCGGGACGCCCCGCCGTTTCAAGTGTTCGGTGTTGCCAAGCAATCCTACCACACCCCGCCGCGACGCCGCAAGGGGAAAATCGCGGCGCGCGCCGCGGCGGCTCCGCACCGGACCTCGCGCCGCGTCCGTCTCCGAAGCGCCGGATTCTTCTTTGTTTTCGAAACAATCCTCCACGAGGTGCGTTTCGAAAAACGGACACGCCGGACGGAACGGCGCGCCGAACGCCCGGACGGACGATTCCGGAGGTCGTCCCGCGGCGGCGTACGGGCCGCCGCGGGGCGCGCGGCCGAAAAATTTTTTCCGTTCCAATCCGCGGACTTGCAAGGGGTTGTCGGATACCGGCATTTTTGAAGCGGAAATTGGCGCTTGCTTTCGGTTCCGGCCTGTGGTAAAACCCTGTCTTACCTAGCGGGGCAAACCTTCGAGCCGACCCCTCGGAGGCGCGCCGGGCGAAACGACGAAAACAGCGTCGCGAGCCCATTTGGAATCGGTCGCTTCGGGTACCGCGCCACATCGCGGGGCCCCGTCCCGTTTCCGGCACGTGTATGCGTGATTACGCGGTCGAAACCAACCACACGACAACCAGCGCGCGCCGCAAGCCGCGGCCTCCGCGCACAACCACAACCCTTTCCACAATGGTCAGCGAGATCCTGAAGCGCGACGGACGCGTTGTCTCCTACGACGAAACCAAGATTGTCAACGCCATCGCCAAGGCGATGAAGGCCACGGGCCGCGGCGGCCGCGAAGAGGCCGGCGAAGTCGGCAAGCACGTCGACGCGGTCCTCAACGAAAAGTATCCCAACAAGGTCCCCACGGTCGAGGAGATCCAGGACGCGGTCGAAGTGGCGCTCATGCGCGCCGGCTTCGAAGACGTCGCCAAGAGCTACATCCTCTACCGCGCCGACCGCACCCGGACGCGCGAGAAGAACTCGCAGCTGATGCACATCTTCGACGAGATCACGTCCCGCGACTCGAAGGAGAGCGACCTCAAGCGCGACAACGCGAACGTCGACGGCGACTCCGCGATGGGCACGATGCTGCAGTACGGCGCGACGGCGGCCAAGGAGTACAACGAGAAGTTCCTCCTCCGCCCCGAGCAGGCCAAGGCTCACCGCGAGGGCTGGATCCACATCCACGACTTCGACTTCTACGCGCTCACGATGACGTGCTGCCAGATCGACCTCCTGAAGCTCTTCAAGGGCGGCTTCTCGACCGGCCACGGCTACCTGCGCGAGCCGAACGACATCCGTTCCTACGCGGCGCTGGCGTGCATCGCGATCCAGTCCAACCAGAACGACCAGCACGGCGGCCAGTCCGTCGCGCAGTTCGACCGCGGCCTCGCGCCCGGAGTCGCCAAGACCTACGCCAAGCGCTTCCGCGTGGACCTGGCCGAAGCGCTCTCGCTCCTCGCGCCGGACGGCGTCGAGGCGCCCTCCCCCGAGGCGATGAAGGCCAAGGTCGAGGCCGCCGCCGCCAAGTCCGGCGAGACCGCCCGGCTCGACGCGACGCCCGCGTTCGACGCGGCGCTCTCCGAAGACCTCGTCGCGGGCGGCCTGCCCGCGGACGTCGTCGCCAAGGCGATGTCCTACGCCCGCAAGACCGCGCTCAAGGAGACGAACGACGCGACCTACCAGGCGATGGAGGCTCTGATCCACAACCTCAACACGATGCACAGCCGCGCCGGCGCGCAGACCCCGTTCTCGTCCATCAACTACGGGACCGACACGAGCGCCGAGGGCCGCATGGTGATCCGCAACCTCCTGCTCACGACCGAGAAGGGCCTCGGCCACGGCGAGACGCCGATCTTCCCGATCCAGATCTTCCGCGTCAAGGACGGCGTCAACTACAACCCGGGCGACCCGAACTACGACCTGTTCCAGCTCTCCTGCCGCGTGAGCGCCAAGCGCCTCTTCCCGAACTTCTCGTTCGTCGACGCGCCCTACAACATCTCCTACTACAAGCCCGGCCACCCCGAGACCGAGGTCTCCTACATGGGCTGCCGCACGCGCGTCCTCGCGAACGTCCACGACCCGTCCCGCGCGATCAGCACCGGCCGCGGCAACCTCTCGTTCACCTCGATCAACCTGCCGCGCCTTGCGATCCTCGCCGACCACGACGAGAAGAAGTTCTACAAGGGCCTGGACGACATGCTCCGCCTCGTCGCGCAGCAGCTCCTCGACCGGTTCGAAATCCAGGCCAAGCGCCGCGTGAAGAACTTCCCGTTCCTCATGGGCCAGGGCGTGTGGCTCGACTCCGACACGCTGCACTGGAACGACGAGGTGCGCGAGGTCATCAAGCACGGCACGCTCTCGATCGGCTTCATCGGCCTGGCGGAGGTGCTCGTCTCGCTCTACGGCCACCACCACGGCGAAAGCGAGGAGATGCAGCAGAAGGGCCTCGCGATCGTCCGCCACATCCGCGAGTTCTGCGACGGCATGGCGCAGAAGACGAAGATGAACTGGACGTGCCTCGCGACGCCCGCCGAGGGCCTCTCCGGCCGCTTCATCCGCATGGACAAGAAGCGCTTCGGGATCATCCCCGGCGTGACCGACCGCGACTACTACACCAACTCCTTCCACGTCCCCGTCTACTACAAGATCTCCGCGATCGAGAAGATCCGCAAGGAGGCGCCCTACCACGCGCTCACCAACGCGGGCCACATCACCTACGTGGAGCTGGACGGCGACATGGCGCGCAACACGAAGGCGTTCGAGGCGATCGTCCGCGCGATGCACGACGCCGGCATCGGCTACGGTTCGATCAACCACCCCGTCGACCGCGACCCCGTCTGCGGCTACAACGGCGTGATCGGCGAGACGTGCCCGCGCTGCGGCCGCCGCGAGAGCGACGAGCTGATCAAGTTCGAGCGCATCCGCCGCATCACCGGCTACCTCGTCGGGACCCTCGACCGCTTCAACGACGCCAAGCGCCACGAAGAGCACGACCGCGTGAAGCACGGGGGGCTCAATGGCGGGGCGGTCTCTTAGGCTCGCCGGCTTCGACATCGACGGAATCGCCGACGGCCCCGGCCTGCGCTGCGTGGTCTTCGTCCAGGGCTGCCCCCACCACTGCCCCGGCTGCCAGAACCCGCAGACGTGGGCCTTCGAAGGCGGCGAGGAGGTGTCCGTCGAGGAGGTCGAGCGCCGCATCCGCGCGACGGTCGTCGACACCGGGGTCACGTTCTCCGGCGGCGAGCCGTTCACCCAGGCCGCGGCGCTCGCGGACCTGGCGGAGCGGCTGCGCCCGGACTACGACCTGGCGTCCTTCACCGGCTACACCTGGGAGGGACTCATGGCCCGCGCCAAGGAGGACCCGGAGATACTCCGCTTCCTCGGGTGGCTCGACGTCGTCGTGGACGGCCCGTTCGTGCAGGCGCTGCGCGACCGCAACCTGCTCTTCCGCGGCAGCGGCAACCAGCGCATCCTCGACGTGAAGGCGTCCCTCGCCGCCGGCGAGGCCGTCTGGACCAAGGACCCGGCCTGGGTCGGCGAAGACGGTTCCGCCCGCGCCGAAGGCTAGCGAGCAGCGGCGCTTGCGCCACGGCGGCCGTTTCCGTATACTCACCGTCCTGAAAGGACAACCATGGACGGAAAGGAACGGAAGGCGGCCAGGCGGCGGGAGCGCGACATGCGCCCCCGGCGCTCTCGCCCCGGCCGCCTGCGCCGGCTCCGCTCCGCCGTCGCCTCCGTCCCGCAGAACTTCTTCCTGTTCCTGGCGCTGCTCGTCGTCCCGCGGCTTTCGCGCGCGGGGGAGCTCCGCGTGGCGCGCGCGTTCGGCTGGCTCTCCAGCCGCAGGCTCTGGCGCTACCGCCGCCGCGCGGAGACGAACGCCGACCTCGCGCTCGGCGCCGGCCTCCCGGAGGCGGCGCGCCGCGAGATCGCGCGCCGCAGCTTCGACCACACGGCCCTCGTCGCGACGGACTACTTCTGGTTCCGGCGCGGAGGCCCCGCGCGCTTCGAGGAATTCTGCGAGGTCGGCGACGACACCGCGCGCCGCTGGCTCGACGGCCGCGGCCCGGCGTTCTTCGTCACCGCGCACCTCGGCAACTGGGAGCTCGCCTCGCGGCTCGTCGCCTCGCGCGGCCGCCGCATCTGGTCCGTCTTCAAGCCCTTCGGCAGCGGCGCCGTCTCGCGGCGGATGCAGGCCTTCCGGGAGGCGTGCGGGCAGGGCGTCATCCCCCGCGACGGCGCGATGCGCGGCGTCCTGCGCGCGCTGCGCGCCGGGGACTGCGTCGGCATGGTCCTCGACCAGCACACGGACGCGCGGGACGGCGGCGTCTATCTCGACTTCTTCGGCCTGCCCGCCGGCTTCTCCTCCGTCGTCGGCGCCGTGGCGCACAAGCTGCGCATCCCCGTCTACGTCTGCGCCATGGCGCGGGACGAGGCGCGCGACCGCTACGTCTTCCACGCCCTCCGCGAGTTCACGGCCGAGGAGACGGCGGCGACCGCGCCGGACGACATCACGCGCGGCATCGTCGCCTCGCTCGAGGCGATGGTCCGCCGCTGGCCGGAGCAGTGGCTCTGGTCCTACCGCCGCTGGAAGCGCTGGCAGCCGGGCGACGACCCCGCGCGCTTCCCGGACTACGCCCGCGAGGACCCGCTCGCGCCGCCCTTCCGCCCGGACGCGGGCCGGATCCCGAGCGCGAACTCGCCGCCCGCCGTCTCCACCGCGAGCGTGTCGCCCTCGCGGTAGTCCCCTTGCAGGATGAGCCGCGCGGCGGGGTTCTCGATGTCGTTCTGGATCTCGCGCTTGAGCGGGCGTGCGCCGTAGGCCGGGTCGTAGCCGCGCTCCACCAGGAGGTCCAGCGCGTCGTCCGAGACGTCCAGCTCCAGCCCGCGCCCGTGGATGCGCCGCGTGAGGTCAGCGAGCTGTAGCCGCGCGATCTGCTTCACCTGCTCCTTGCGAAGCGGCCGGAACAGCATGAAGCCGTCGAGCCGGTTCAGGAACTCGGGCCGGAACTTCGCGTGCAGCAGGTCCATCACCCGCTCGCGGGCGCCGCGCTCGATCGTGCCATCGTCCTTCACGCCGTCGAGCAGCTCCTGCGAGCCGATGTTCGAGGTGAGGATGACGATCGTGTTGCGGAAGTTCACCGTGCGGCCGTGCGAGTCGGTGAGGCGGCCGTCGTCGAGCAGCTGCAGCAGCACGTTGAAGACGTCCGGGTGCGCCTTTTCGATTTCGTCCAGGAGAACCACGCTGTAGGGCTTGCGCCGCACGGCCTCGGTGAGCTGCCCGCCCTCCTCGTAGCCGATGTAGCCGGGGGGCGCGCCGACGAGCCGCGAGACGGTGTGCTTCTCCATGTATTCGCTCATGTCGATGCGCACGATCTGCCGTTCGCTGTCGAAGAGCTCCTGCGCGAGCGCCTTCGCCAGCTCCGTCTTGCCGACGCCCGTCGGCCCGAGGAACAGGAACGACCCGATCGGGCGGTTCTCGTTCTGGATGCCGGCGCGGGCGCGCAGGACGGCGTCCGAGACCTCCTTGACGGCTTCGTCCTGGCCGACGACCCGCTTGTGCAGCTCGTCGGGAAGGCGCAGCAGCTTCTCGCGCTCGCTTTCGACGAGGCGCTTCACGGGGATACCGGTCCAGCGCGACACGACGTCCGCGATCTCGTTCTCGGTCACCTGCTCGCTCAGGAGCCGGCGCCCCTCGGCGTCCTCGGCCTCCTTCTGCAGCGCGGCGAGCTTCTTCTCGAGCTCGGGGATGGTGCCGTATTGGAGTTTCGCGGCGCCTTCGAGGTCGTAGGCCCGCTGCTTCTGCTCGCATTCGTGGCGGGCGTCGGCGAGCTTGGCGCGGAGCGCCTTCACTTCGTCGGCCGCGCCCTTCTCCTTCTGCCACTGGAGCTTCATCGCGGAGGACTTTTCGCGCAGTTCGGCGAGCTCCTTGCGCAGCGCCGCGAGGCGTTCCTTCGAGGCGGGGTCCTCCTCCTTCTTGAGCGCGGTCTCCTCGATCTCGAGGCGCATCACCTTGCGCGTGATTTCATCCAGCTCCGCGGGCATCGAGTCCATCGCCACGCGGATCGAGGCGCACGCCTCGTCCACCAGGTCGATCGCCTTGTCCGGCAGGAACCGGTCGGAGATGTAGCGGTCGGAGAGAACCGCTGCCTGGACGAGCGCCGCGTCCTGGATGCGGACGTTGTGGTGCAGCTCGAAGCGCTCGCGCAGGCCGCGCAGGATCGAGATCGCGTCCTCGACGGACGGCGGATCGACCGTGACCGGCTGGAAGCGGCGCTCCAGCGCGGCGTCCTTCTCCATGTGCTGGCGGTATTCGTTGAGGGTCGTCGCGCCGATGCAGTGCAGCTCGCCGCGCGCGAGCATGGGCTTGAGCATGTTCGCCGCGTCGGTCGAGCCCTCGGTCTTGCCGGCGCCGACGATCGTGTGGATTTCGTCGATGAAGAGGATGATGCGCCCGTTCGCGGACTTGATTTCCTGCAGGACCGCCTTGAGGCGCTCCTCGAACTGCCCGCGGTACTGCGCGCCGGCCATGAGCGCCGTCATGTCGAGCGAGAAGATCGTGCGGCCCTTGAGCCCCTCCGGGACGTCGCCGCGCACGATGCGCTGCGCGAGCCCCTCGACGATGGCCGTCTTGCCGACACCGGGCTCGCCGACGAGGACCGGGTTGTTCTTCGTCTTGCGCGAGAGGATGCGCGTCACGGCGCGGATTTCCGCGTCGCGGCCGATCACCGGATCGAGCTTGCCCGCGCGGGCGAGCGCCACGAGATCGGTGCCGTATTTCTTGAGCGCCTCGTATTGCTCCTCGGGCGTGTCGCTCGTCACGCGCTGGTTGCCGCGGACGGACTTGAGCGCGCCGAGGAGCGCGTTCTCCGTGACGCCCGCCTTGCGCAACGCCTCCGCAACGCCGGACTCCTTCGCCTCCGCCGCCATCGCGAGGAGGACATGCTCCACGCTCACGTAGTCGTCCTGCATCTTCTTCGCGCGCTCGCCGGCGGCGGCGAGGACCCGGGACAGCTCCTGCGAGACGTAGATCTTGCCCTGTTCGGCCGCCGCGCCGGGGCCAGTCACGGACGGGATCCGCCCGAGCAGCTCCTCGACGCGGTCCTTGAGCGCCGCGACGTTCGCGCCCGCCTTTTCGACGAGCTGCGGCGCCAAGCCGTCTTCCTGGGCGAGCAGCGCGGCCAGCACGTGCGGCGTGTCGACCGCCTGGTGGTTGCGGCTCGCCGCTTCGCTCTGCGCCGCCGCGACCGCTTCCTTGACTTTCTGGGTGAATTGTTCGTTCATGGGAAAACTCCTTTTGCCTCCTAGGTAGCACCCCACGTGCCACCCGTCCCCGCCCCTCAACTGCGACAAAATGCCCCGCCGCCCTCCATCTTTCGTGACAAAACCCACCACCGGGAACTGTGCGCGAACCTTTCACCCCCGCGCCATTCGCTGGCGTGGGAGTCTGCGTGGCGGGGGGCTTCTCGGCGAATCCGGGGCGGTCACCTACGGATCATTTCGCACAACCTTCTGGAAATTCTGAATTCAGCCCGTAGTAGTTTTGCCGGAGACCTTCAATCACACCGTGGTTAAAATTCGCCTCCCGCGAAGCCCGTCCCTGCGGTTCGCCCAAGCCAGTCCCCGCCATTCACTCAATCACACCGTGGAAAAAGTTCTCCTCAAGCGAAGCCTGTCCCTTTTAAATACCCTCTCAAAAAAATAGTTGACATATAAACTATTGATGTGTAGACTACCGGCCTTGTTCCCGATCGAAATCGCGAAACAGGCCCGCCGGACGGTCCGACGGCGCGAAGCGACGACCGAGAGGATCTCCGAGATGAAGCATCCCCACTACAACGAAGTGAACCGATTCGCGAACCCCGCGCACGAGGCCCTGATGGGCGTGTGGTGGAGCGGGCTCAAGCTCAAGCGCGCCGCGCGGACCTTCTTCCGCGCGCACGCCGTCTCCGACACGCAGTTCAACGCGCTCGTCGTGCTGAACGTCGCCGGCCGCCCCCTCTCGCAGCGCGAGATGGGCGAGCGCCTCCTCGTCGACAAGTCCGACCTCACCGGCCTCGTCGACCGCATGGAGAAGGCCGGGCTCGTCGAGCGCCGCGCCGTCGCGGGCGACCGCCGCCGCCACGCGGTGTCGCTCACCGCCGCCGGCCGCGCCGAGCTCGCCCGCTCCGAGCCAGACTACGTGTCCCTCGTGAACCGCGCGATGTCCGCCTTCACGCGGAGCGAGGTCGCCACCCTCACCCGCCTCATGGTGAAGCTGCACGATTCCCTGGACGAGCTGGACGGGCAGAAATGAAAACGAACGCAAAGGTCGCAATTCCTGGCGCGAATGCGTCTGCCTACGCTCCTCGCCGCGCGCCGCGCGGCTCGGCCGGCAGAACGCATTCGCGCCGGGCGATGCCTTGGACGACGAGACGACGAGCTGACGAGACGACGAACTCTCGTCCCCCTCTTCCTCGAAGGCCGTCGGGGACGATTTCTTGTCGTTCTGTCGTCCCGTCGTCTTGTCGTCCCTGTTCGCTCGCAAGCCGGCCCGGAGGCGGTGTGCCGGCCCCGCGCGGCAACGCCGCGCGGGGATCGTAGGCACCCGCATCCGGGCCACGCCTCCGCGTCCTTCGCGTTTCAACCTCTTCACCCCCTTCAACCCCTTCAACCGATGAACTCCTCCCCAACCTTCTCCCGCCGCTCGCGGGGCATTGCGCTCGCCGCGCTGGCGGCCGCGCTCTCCCTCCTCGCGCTCTGCGCGCTCTACGCCCCGCTTGTCCGGAGCCACGGCCCCGCCGCGTCCGGCGACCAGCTCGCGCAGATCGCCGGTCGCGACGACTTCCACCTCTACCAGCTCGACTGCGTGATGTAGCCCGCCATGGAGAACGACATTCCCGCAACTCCCGCACCCGCGCCTTCGCACGCGGTTCCCCGCGTTCCCCTCGCCCTCAAGTGGGCGGTGGCGATCGGCTCGGCCGTCCCCGCCGGCTTTCTCGCCCTGCTGGCCTTCGTCGTGGTCGGTCTTGGAAACGCCTGGTCGACCTCCGGACATTCCCCGGACGAGCCGTTCACGGCGGCGTTCGTCGTCGGCCTCCTCGCCCTCGCCGTTCTTTGCGTCCCCGCCGCGCTGCTCTGCAAGGGCGTTCGCGGCGTCCGTCCGGTCTACACGATGGTGCTCGCCTTGTTGGCGCTCGCGGTCGGGGAGAACGTTCCCGAACTGAGCGCCCCGTGGTTCCTCGTCTGCGCGATGCTGCTCTACAGCCCGTCCGTCACGGAGTTCCTGCGCACGCGGAGGCCCCGCCGCGCGGGCGCCGCGGTCGGCGCGAAGACCTACGCCCGGGAGGATCACGCGGGCGTGCTGTCCCTCTGGTTCTTCTCGGTCGGACTGGCCGTCCTGCTGCTGTTCGCGCGGGCCCCGGAGCTCGCGCTCGCCTGCGCGCTGGGCTGGCTCGCGACGAGCGTCTGGCTCGTCGCGAAGGCGCGGCCCGGCGATTCGCCGAAGTGGGCGCTTGTTCCAACGCTGTGCGCATTCGCCACGATCGCCGGTTTCCATGTCCTCTGGGCCGCGACGCCTCGGTCGTGGGCCGACCCCGCCTCTTGGACATTCCTCGCCTCGATCGCGGAAACCGTTCTCGCCTCGGCCGTCCTCTTCCTGCGGTTCGCGATTGCATCGCGCCGCCCACGCCGCCTCCTTTGCGCGGGCGTCGTCCTCGCGACCCTGGCGCTCTGGTGCGCGACCGTCGAAACCATCGTGCATTACATCGTCTGATGAACCGCCCGCCACGCAAAGAGATGGAGAATGCTTCTCACGCGGAGTCCCCATGAACACCCCCTCACACTCTTCGACTATCTCCCGCCTCGCGCTGGCGGCCGCGCTCGCCGCATTCTGCGCCGGCTGCCGGAGCGTTCCGCCGCCGACGGTTCCGCCGGAGGTCGCCGCGACGAACGTCGTCGCACGCCTGGCCGCCGACATGGTCGGCTTTCCGGGCAAGCCGTTCCTTCTTTGCCGGTACGAAACGACCCAGGAGCTCTGGGAGGAGGTGACGGGCGAGAACCCATCGCGGTTCAAGGGGGGCGACCGTCCCGTCGAAAACGTCTCGATGGCCGACTGCCGACGGTTCCTCTCCTTGCTCAACGCCCGTCCCGAGGTCGTGGGGTCCGGGCTGCGCTATCGGCTGCCGACGAAGGAGGAATGGGAATACGCCTATCGACAGACCATCCGGTGCGACCCCAGCACCTGCAGGTACGATCCGCCCTTCGACGCGCTCGGATGGGTCCCCGGAAACTCCGGGGGCGAGACCCATCCCGTCGGAACGAAACTTCCAAATGACTTCGGCCTCTTCGACATGCGGGGCAACGTGCGCGAATGGACGTCGGCGCCAGATCCTTCGGTCCGGGAGGGCCGCGTAGAAGAAACGACGCCGCGCATCGCCATCGGCATGAGCTGGCGCAACGGGTTTCTGGACGCTGGCGGCTCGTGGACGGAAACCTTCCGCGACTTCACGCGGAGAGACGACCTCGGCCTTCGCCTGGCCTGCGACTGGGATCCCGGCTTCATCTTTCTCTCGGCCGGAATCTGGGCGGGCTGCCAGCTCGGGACGCCCGAGGGGACGGTCCACGGCCTCGCGCTCGCCCTTCCCCGATCCCGGCACTTCGACGTGGTCGGCGTCCAGTTCGGCGGCATCAACATCGCCGACCGGCGCCTGGCCGGACTCCAGCTCGGCGCCGTCAACATGGCGGGGCGCGTTGACGGCGTCCAGATCGGCGCCGTCAACGCCTGCGACGGCCTCGTTCGCGGCGTCCAGCTGGGCGTCGCCAACGACACGGACGACCTCCGCGGGCTGCAGGTCGGCGCCGTGAACGTCACGAAGCGCCTGTCCCGGGGCGTCCAGATCGGCCTCGTCAACTTCGTGTCCGGTGACTATTTCCACGCGGGCGTCCAGCTTGGGATACTAAATGTCTCGACGGAGCCCATGGACCGCGGCTGCTGCTTCGTCATGCCCCTCGTCAACGCACGCTTCTGATCCCGCCCATTTCCGCACGACCCGATGAAAATAGACTCCCATTCCGAGATTCCGGCTCCGGCCTCTTCGAACCCCGGCGAAGCGGGTCGCGCTTTCGGGGCGTTTGCCCGCGGTCTGTCTTGGTTGGTGCTCCTGCTTCACGTCGTCACCGTCGCCAAGGCCGGATGCAGGACGCCGTTGGATGGGGATCTTGCGCTTCCCGCCTGTTTTCCGGTTCTCCTGCTGGCGGCCCTCGTTTCCCGCATCCTCCTCCTGAAGAAACGCCGCGGAAACGAAGAGGCGCTGCCGGCGCCGTTCAGACCGGGATGGTTCGGCGTCATCTGCCTCGTCTTGGTCGTTTGCTCGATTTCGCTTTATTTCGGCGAGGGCCAACTGTTCTTTGTCGCCAACCCGCCGTAAAGCCCCGGTTCCCGCCACGCCATGAAACGCATCTTCCTCCTTCTCCCCGTCCTCTTCTGCTCCGGTTGCGCGTCTCCGTACTGGCAGAACCGCCGCGCGGACGCGGCGGACGTCTTCACCGCGGCGGTCGGCGTCGGTCTCGGCGCGACCGCGCGCGTCGGTCCGTTGCGTGCCGGACTGGGCGCCCATTACGACCTCTACGGCGTCGAGGCCGGGGAAACGGGCAAACTGGGGACGCTCGCCGGACTGGTCGTCGACGGCCCCTCCGCCGGAGAAGTCAGTTTCCTCCTGTGGGGGGAGAGCGCCGTGGATTTGGACGGCGGTGCGCGGCGACGGGGGAAAAACCACTGCTCGTCGTCCGTTGCATCGTTCACACGGGGGCTCGACCCCGTTCCGCTCTGGGACCCGCCGTCGCCGGCGGGCGGGAATCCCGCGCGTTGGACGCAGATCGAAGTCGCCGCCGGACTTCTGGGCGGCGTCCGGCTCGGGTTCAACCCCGGCGAGCTGCTCGACTTCGTCCTCGGCTTTTTCGGCGTCGACCTCTACGACGACGACGTGGCGGGGTTGCCGCCGGACGAAAAGACGCCCGCGCAGAATCGCTTCGAGGAGGCCTGCAAGCGGATGGAAGACGAAGCGAGTGAGTCCGACCGCCGCCGCCGCGAGCGGAAGCTCGCCCGTTCCGGCTTCACGCCGGCCACGGGGATCGTCGGCCGGAACCCAGCCGCGGCGCCGGCGTCCTGGCGGCCTGACTTCGCGGCGGCGGGATGGACCGAGAGGCCGTGCAACGAAGCCGGGCGGCCGTTCAAGTACTATCGCGCCGAAAGGACCGTGGACGGGGAGCCGTTCCGCTGCAGGGTCGGGGTCGCCGTCGCGGACACGGCCGAAGCGGCCGGCGAAACCATGGCCGCCAAGCTCCGCTGGTTCGACTGGGACGAGATGAAAACGCACTGCGGAACGCCGGAAACCATCGGCGACGTCCTCGTCGTCCAGCGCCGTTCCGGAGACACGACCCCGGAACTGAAGACGCATGTCTTCCGCCGCGGCAACGCGGTCGTCGTCGTCGAATGGACCGGGACGGACGAACGCGGCCGCTGGTGCGGCTGGCCGAAAGTCGGCGCCGCGCGTCCGATCGAAGACCTCGCCCGCGCGCTCGACACGCAGATTCTCGCGGCGATGCAATCTCACGCGGAGTCCGC
This sequence comes from uncultured bacterium, assembly GCA_902793555.1. GTDB lineage: Bacteria > Verrucomicrobiota > Kiritimatiellia > RFP12 > UBA3636 > UBA3636. The sequence goes on from CADBEF010000012.1 coordinate 23,351, forward strand.
GGAGTTCGCGGAGGCAAAACCATGAACGCAAAGGTCGCAATTCTGGGCGCGAATGCGTCTGCCTCCGATCCTCGCCGGTCCGTTCGCTACGCTCGCGGCCCGGCTCGGCCGGCAGAACGCCTTCGCGCCGGGTTGACAAGCAGGACGACGAGACGACAAGAAGACAGAACGACAAGATCGTCCCCCGAAACCTTCGGGACAAGGGGGACGACCTCCCGTCGTCTCGTCATCCTGTCGTCTTGTCGTCCTTGTCCTCGCTCCGGGCCACCCTTCGCGACCTTCGTGTTCCCACCGTCAACCTCTAACCTCTAACCTCGCTCATGCGCTGCTTCCCCATCATTCGTCCCTTGTCCTTCGCCCTTGCGGCGGCGGCGGCCGCCGCCGCGGACCCCGCCACGAACGCGGTCGACCTCGCCGAGGAGGACCTCGCCGAACCCCGCCACGCGATCCTCGGGATCGGCGGCGGCATCGTCGACAGCCGCTGGGCATGGCCGGGCGAGGACGTCGTCGTCGACGGCGTCGTCCTCGCGTTCGGGCTTTCGCTCTTCGACACGCACAACGGCGTCGGGCTCGGCCTCGGCGCGCAATGGGCGGACGAGGCGCTCAACGGCGTCCACCTCTCGCTCGTCCAGCACGACGCGTCCGCGATGCGCGGACTCCAGATCGCCGGTCTCCTCAACACGGGAGGACGATCGGAAGGGCTCCAGATCGCCGGGCTTGCGAACCTCATCCGCGAAGGCGCCGGCGTCCAGCTCTCGCTTCTCATGAACAGCAACCAGATTCTCATGCCGCCGCGAACCGACCACTATGCCGACTACTACGAACGGTTCGACGCGAACGAATTCGCCGGCGTGCAGATTGCACCGTTTGGCAACGTGGCGAGCTGTCTCGAAGGCATCCAGATTGCCGGTCTGATCAACAAAAGCGACGGCTACCACGCCGACGGGCTCCAGCTCGCGCTCGGCATGAACATCTCGCGCCGGATGCGCGGCGTCCAGGCGGCGATGTGGGGCAACAAGTCCACTGAGCGCCTGTCCGGCGTCCAGCTTGGTCTCTTCAACCTAGCGGAGGGCGAACTTCACGGCGTCCAGATCGGCGCGATGAACGTCACCGCCGAGACCCTGCGCGGCGTCCAGGCCGGGCTTCTCAACTACGCCAGGGACGCGCGCGGCCTGCAGTTCGGCGCCGTCAACCTCGCGCGCCATCTCGAAGGCGTCCAGATCGGACTTCTCAACTACGCCGCCGACGCCGCCGTCCCCTGCCTCCCGCTCCTCAACGCCCGCTTCTGACCCCGCCACGACATGGAAAACTCCGTCAACAAACCCGCTCCCCGTCGCGCCAGGCGGTGGCGTCGCGTTGCGCGCCGCGCCGCGCTCGCGCTCGTCGGCGCGGTCGCGCTGTATTTCCTCGCCGCAGTCGTCCTTTCCGCGATCCCGCTCAACCGCGGCGCGGGGCGGATCGGACCGGTCGAGATCTTCGTCCGGTCCAACGGCATGCATGTGGACCTCGTCCTGCCGGTCCGCAACGAGCGGTTCGACTGGGGGCCCGTCGCGCCGGCGTCGGACGCCGCCGACCCGCGCGCCGCGGCGGCGCCGTGGATCGCGATCGGCTGGGGCGACCGCGACATCTACCGCAAGGTCCCGACTTGGAGCGACCTCACGCCCGGCCTCGCGTTGCGCGCGGGCCTGGGGCTGGACGGCGCCGCGCTCCACGTCGCGCGGCTCTTCGCCCCGGAGGAGGGACCCGACTGCCGCCGCCTCGCGCTCACGGAGGAGCAGTACGGCGCCCTCGTCGCGTTCCTCCTCGAAAGCGGCGTGCGCGACGAAGACGGCCGCCTCGTGCCTCTCGCCGGCACGCCGGGCTTCGGCGGGACCGACGCCTTCTACGAGGCGCGCGGGCGCTACCATCCGTTCTTCACCTGCAACACCTGGTGCAACCTCGCCCTCAAGCGCGCGGGCCTGCCCTGCTGCGTCTGGACGCCCTTCGCGTCCCCGATCCTGCACGCGGCGGGCGCGGAGGCGTGGCCCGGAGGCGGTGTGCCGGCCCCGCGCGGCAACGCCGCGCGGGGATCGTAGGCACCCGCATCCGGGCCACGCCTTCGCGTCCTTCGCGTTTCAACCTCTTCAACCCCTTCAACCTTTTCAACCAATGAACTCCTCCCCAACCTTCTCCCGCCGCTGGCGCCTCTCCGTTGTCCGCCCCCTCCCCGCGGTCGTGCCGCCGTCCGCCTTGACTCTTCCCTCCCCCTCCTGTATGCTCGCCCCCAACGCAACCCGCCGTGGCGGGGTCCGCGAGCGGCGAAGCCGCGAGACCCGGCCGCAGCCGGCGCGGCGAAACGCCGCGCCGAGCAAGGCCGCCCATCCCGAGCCATGAAACGCTTTCTCCTCGCCTACCTCCGCTCGACACGGCCCTACTACGGGTTCGTGACGCTCTCCGCCGGACTCGCGGGCGCGGCGGCCGCGCCCGCTGATATCCCCGCATGGCGCCTCGCCGCGACGCTCGCCATCCTCTACGCGGGCTGGGGCATCAACCAGGTCCTCAACGACGCCACGAACCGCCGCGAGGACGCCGTGAACGCGCCGCGCCGCCCGATGGTGACGGGCGAGCTGCCCCTCCGACCCGCGGTGGCGCTCAGCGCCGCGCTCGTCGCCGCGGCGCTCGCGTGGTTCGCGCTCGACGCGCCGGCGGCCGTCGCTCCGGTCGCCGTCGGCGTCGCGCTCAACCTGCTCTACTCGAAGCTCAAGGGCCGCGGCCTCTGGGGCAACCTCGCCTTCGGGTGCAGCATCGCGTGCGCCGCGTGGACCGGCTATGCGGCGTGCGGCGGCGGGCTCGACTTCGCTTTCGCCGGGGCGTCGCACCGCTTCGCCGGCACGTGGACGATTCCGCTCGTCGCGCTCGCGAACGCCGTGATGACGACGTTCACCTACTTCAAGGACGTCGAGGGCGACCTCGCGGCCGGCAAGCGGACCGTCGTCGGCGCGCTCGGCCCCCGCCGCGCGGGCCGCTGGCTCGCCGCTGCGTCGCTCCTCCCCGGCATCGCTCTGCTCGCCTGCGGCGCCGCGGTCGCGATCGACGACGCCGTGCGGACCGTCGCCGCGGAAATCCCCAGCCTGGAGGGAGAGGCGCTCGGGACGGCGACCGCCGGGTTCGGCGCCTATCTTGCGCTCTCGATTCTCGCGCTCGTCCTCTTCTCCCTCTGCGGCCTGCGCTACGCGCACGGCCCGCGCGGCGCGGAGGCGGAGCGCGGGCTCGGCGCCGTCTTCGCGGCGACGGTCCTCGCCTCCGCCGCGCCCGCCGCCCTGCGCTGGCCGCTCGCGGGCTCGCTCGGCGCG
>CADBEF010000013.1:0-27392 GCA_902793555.1 uncultured bacterium
CCGCCCGGCGCCTCGCCGCTCTACGCGCAGTGCGCCGAACGCGCCGCGCTGGAGACCTTCGGCGCCGATCCGCTCCCGCGCACCCCGGCCGAGCTCGCCGCGCGCGGACGCGACGCCGCGCCGCGCTACCGCGCCCTCCTCAAGGACCTGCGCACGCTCGCCGAGGCGGTGGACGCCCTCGCGGACGACTGCAGCGATGCGCTCGCCGCCGCCGCGCCGCGCCTCCGCCCCGAGTCCGCGCGCGACATCGCCGAACAGCTCGGCTGGCTCCGCCCGCCGGACTTCGCCGCCGCGACCCCCGTCGCGCGGCTCGCGGAGTTTCCGCGCTACCTCGAGGCCGTCCTGCGCCGCCTCGCGCGCGCAACGCTCGACCCCGCGGACGACGCGCGCCGCATGGCGCCGGTGCGCGCCGCATGGGAGCGCTACACGGCGCTCGTCGCCGACCGCGACGCCGCCCCGCCCTTCGACGAAGAGGCCGCCGGGCGCTACCGCTGGCTCGTCGAGGAATTCCGCGTCGCGACCTTCGCGCAGGCGCTCGGCACGCCCGAGCCCGCCTCGCGCCAACGCCTCGACCGCCTTTGGTCCGCGGTGTGCGGCTGACCCTTGACCGCCTTTGGTCCGAGGTAGCCGGCTGACCCTTGACCGCCTTTGGTCCGCGGTGTGCGGCTGACCCTTGACCGCCGGCCGCCGACAGAGCATCTTACAACCCCATGTGATTCCAGCGTATTTTTCCATTTACGCCTTTCAATCACACCGTGGTTGATTTTCCATCGATTGTTTTTGGCGGGGCTGCCGGCCGGCGGGCAAAGATTATCGCGCAAGATCGCGCAAGGTTATCACACGCGCGCATGACGGCGCTTGACAGGGACGGCGGATTCGGCCATCATGGGCCGCATGAAAACCCCGATCATCCCCGCCTTCGCGGCCGCGGCGATCCTCGCCGGCGGTTGCGCGTCCGTTCCCTCCGCGCCCGAGTCCATCGACTTCCGCGAAACCATCCAGACCGCCGAGAAGGCCGTCTTCCCGGCCCTTGTCTACATCCGCGTCGTCTGCAAGGACCTTTCGTCCGGCAAGGACGAGAAGGGCGTCGTCTCCGGCAGCGGCGTCGTGATCACGCCCGAGGGCGAGCTGCTCACGAACCACCACGTGATCGACAAGGCCGAGGAGATCCGCTGCCTGCTCACGGACGGTTCGTCCTACCCCGCCACGGTCCTCGGCTTCGACCAAGACCTCGACGTGGCGCTGCTCAAGCTCGAGCGACCGGCGGGCGCCCCTCCCCTGCCCTTCGCCGAGCTCTCGCCCGACACGGTCCAGATCGGCGACGTCGTCCTCGCGATGGGCGCGCCGTGGGGCCTCGCGCGCTCGGTCACGATGGGCATCATCTCCTGCACCGACCGCTACCTCGAGGGCGCCGGCCGCTACACGCTCTGGTACCAGACCGACGCCGCGATCAGCCCCGGCAACTCCGGCGGCCCGCTCGTCGACACCGCCGACCAGGCGTTCACGATCCCCTCGCCCACCATCCTCGAGGTGCTGCCCGCGCTACGCGCGGAGGGCAACGCCGGCTGGGCGTGGTTCGGCTTCCGCTTCCAGCCCCTGCGCGACTTCGACCGCAACATGGCGTTCGACGCCACGAACGGCGTCGTCGTCTCCGGCACCGAGCTGGGCAGCCCCGCGCGCAAGGCCGGCGTGAAGGCGGGCGACCGCGTCGTCGCCGTCGACGGCGAGCCCGTCACCGCGCTCACCTGGGAGCAGATGCCCGCGCTGGAGCGCCGCCTCGGCCGCGTCCCCGAGGGGACGAACACGGTCTTCTCGGTCGTCCGCGGCTCCGAGGCGCTCGAGATCGCGTTCGCCCCGCGCGCCAAGGGCGCCGTCGAGGGCGAGGAGAAGGTCCTGCCGCGCTGGGGTTTCACGGCCAAGGAGATCAACCGCTTCGACAACCCGCAGCTCTCGTTCTACGCGCCGGACGGCGGCCTGTTCGTCTCGGCGACCTCGTGGGACGGCAACGCGGAGAGCGCCGGCATCAAGGAGAACGACATCCTGCGCGAGGTCGGCGGCAAGCCCGTCGCCACGCTCGACGACATCGCCGCGATCTACGACGACGCGATGGCGCACCTGGACGAAAAGACCAAGATCGCGGTCGTCGTCGAGCGCCGGGGCCGCCGCATCCCCCTCACGCTGAACTACTTCGAGGACCCCGAGAAGGAGATCATCGAGTAGCGCCGGCCATGCGACGCGGCTTCCTCCCCCTGCTCCTCCTCCGGGATGGCGACGCGTTCCGCGCGCGGCTGCGCGAGGGCCGCGTCGGGGCGGGCGGGATCGCGCAGCTGGCGCTCTTCGTGTGCCTCGCCTGCGCGGTCTACGGCGCGGCGCTCGCGGGGTGGCGCTCGCCGCGGCTGGCGCTCTACGTGGCGGCCAAGCTCCCGCTCGTGTTCCTCGGCTCGACGCTCGTCGTGGCGGGGTGCAACGCCGTCGCCGCCGCGCTGCTCCGCACCGGCCTCGGCCTGCGCGACGTCCTGGCCGCCGTCTTCGGCGCGATGGCGCTCGCCGGCTGGATCCTGCTCGCGCTCGCGCCCGTCGCGCTCTTCCTCGTCGCCGCCGCGTGCCCGGACGCCGGGCCGGACGAGACGCTGCGCCGCGCCCACAACGCGATGCTCCTCGTGCACTGCGCCGTCCTCGCGCTCGCGGGGCTCGCGGGCGTGGCCTCGCTCTGGGCCGCGCTCCGGCGCATGGTCCCGTCGGCCCGCGCGGCCGCGTCCCTCGCCGCCGTCTGGATCGGCGCCTACGCGTTCGTCGGGACGCAGCTCGGGTGGATGCTGCGCCCGTTCGTCGGCAGCCCGTTCTACGACGTCGTCTTCCTCCGCCCCGACGCCCTCGACCGCAACTTCTACGAGTTCGTCTTCGGCGAAGTCCTCCCGTTCCTCCTCGGAGTCTCCCCGTGAAGGCCGCCCTCCTGCTCCTCGCGCTCGCTTCCGCCGCCGCCTCCGCCGCGTCGCCCGCCCGGACCGCCAACGGCCTCGCCCTCCCCGCGCCGGCCGGGTTCGTGGACGCCGTCTTCTTCTTCCCGGAGGTGGCCGAATACGCGCGCATCGCAGCGGAGGCGGACCGGGAGAACCGCACCCTCGCCTACTTCGTCCAGCCCATGCCGGACGGCTTCGGCATGGAGGCCTTCGCGAAGGTCTACCGCAAGCTCGACGGGCGCATCTGCGACCGGTCCGTGCTGCCGGAGCTGGCGAAGGCGTTTTCCGATCCGTCGTTCGACCGGAAGCTGGAGCAGGGGGTCAAGGAGACGTCGGACCGCCGCTCCAAGGGTCTTTCTGAAACGTTCGGCGTGCAGGAGTCCTTCGCCGCCCCGCGCCACCTGCCGGTCCATCGGACCACGCCCCGTTCCGTCCATTTCTCCCTGACGAGCGCCGTCCGCTCCGTCGGCGAAGAAGGAATCGAGGCGGAGTCGACCCTGGTCGGCTCCTGCGGCATCCTCTGGATCCGGGGCCGCCTCCTCTCGCTCAACGTCTCCACGTCGATCGCCGACGCGGAGGATCCCGACGCGCTGGACGCGGCGCTCGCCGAGACACGCGACGCGGTCCGCGGCTGGGAAGCGGCGGTCGTCGCCTCGAACGCGCTGCTGCGCATCGACGGCGACCCCGTCGCCGACCCGTCCGAACTCGCCGCCGAGGACGCGCTGGCCGTGCGCGAGGGAGGCAACCGGCTCCTCACCGCCCGCAACTTCAGGAAGGGCGGCTTCTCCTTCGGGCGGCTCGGTCTCGACATGATTGTCGGCGCCGTGGTGGGCGGCATCGTCGGGCTCGTCAACTGGCTCAAGAAGCGCCGCCGCGAAAAGGAGCTGCAGGCCGGCGACCTGACACACTACTGATAAAGCACGCCCCCTTTCACCTCTTCATCTTTTCAACCTTTCAACTTTTCAACCTTTCAACCGCACGCAACAAAAGGAGCCCCCATGCCCGACACAATCCCCCCTCCTCCCGCCCCTGCCGCCGAACCGGCGGGATCGCTCTCCGAACTGCTCAAGGCGCCCGACCGCTATGCGCTCGGGATCGTGGGCGGCGGCGCGCTCGGCGCGCGCGTCGCGGTCGCGCTCGCGGCGGCCGCCGCCGGATCGGCGCTGTTCTTCTTCGCGGCGGGGTTCTTCGCCTCGTGGCAAGTCGCGCTGCTGGACGCCGCGAAGGGCGCGGGCATCGCGCTGTTCGCCTTCGTGCTGTGCCTGCCCAGCCTCTACGTCTTCTCCTGCCTCTCGGGCGCGACGCTCCGCGCCTCGCAGATCGTCGCTGCGGGCGCGGCCTGCCTCGCGACGGCCGGCCTGCTCCTCGCCGCGCTCGCGCCGGTGCTGTGGCTCTTCGCCGTGTCGTCCTCGTCGGCCGGTTTCGTGGCCGGGCTGGCGGTCGTCCTCGCCCTGCCGGCCGCGCGCTACGCGCTGGCCCCGGTGACGGGCCTGCAGCGCGCCGGCGGCATCCGCACCACGGGCGGCCTGCGCCTTTGGCTCGCCGTGCTCGCGATCGTCGCGCTGCAGACCGTGACGCTCCTGCGCCCGATGCTCGCCGCGCCCCCGCCCGAGCCGGAGCCCACGCCCTTCGACGCGCCCGGCTCGAAGGCCGCCCCCGCCGCGCCGGAGAAGATGTTCTTCCTCGAGCACTTCCTCCGCACGATGGACAACGGGCGCTAGCATCCCGCCACCTCGGCGCCCCCCCCCCTTGCCCGCTCCGCGGGGGCGCGGCGCAGCCGCCGCCCGCCGCGGAGCGACATCCCGAAATGAAACGCATCCTCCTCCCCCTCCTTCTCGCGCTCGCCGCCGCGCCGGGCGTCGCGACTGCCACCGCGGGCGGCGAATCCGCGCCGCGGCCCGCGTCGCCTCTCGCGCACCTTGTCTCGTTGGCGTGCATTGCCCTCGTCGTCTACGATCTCGCCACCTTTCCCCGCCGGATGAACGACCGAACGGATCTCGCGCGCGAGTCGAAGCGGCTTTGCGCGGTCGGGATCGCCGGGTTCGCCCTGATCGCCCTCCAGGTCGTCCTCTTCGCGGTGCTATCCCCGATTTCCCCGTTTTCCGTCCGCGGGGGAGCGCCCGTGTCCTATCGTCTCCGTCCGGACCTTGCCGCCGCGCTCGTCTTCTGTCTCTGCATCTTCGCCCGGACGCCGTTGCTCTTCCCGTTCGGGAGGGAGACGGGAACGCCGGCCGCGGACGCGCCGGCCGATGCCGGGCCTCGCCGGTCGGGCGGTTTCGCCGCCGTCGCGTGCCGTTTCTTCGAATGGGGCGCAGCGGCTTCGCTGGTAGCGGCGTTCGCCGTTTCGGACATGCGGCGGGCCGTCGAACCCGGGCTCTCCTTTGCGCAGTGTTTTCTGGTCTTCGTCGTTCCGATGCTCGTCCAGGCCGTCTGCCTCTTCGGCATGGGCGCCGCCGGAATCGCCGCGATGCGGCTGCACGGCGTCGTAGCCGGGCGTCCGCTCGCGCCCACCTCCGCCCGGTTCGCGAAAGGATGCGGGAACTTCGCCTTCTGCGCGGCCTTGTTCTTTGGCCTGGAGTCCTTGCGGGCGGCCTTCGACTTTCCCGAATCGAGGAGGGTCGGCTTTCTCTCGCCGCTGGTCCGATCAGCCTTCGCCGCGTGGCTCGCCGTCCGGTTTCGGCAGTTTGCGCGAACCCCGGACACCCCGCCACGCCAGCCTCCCCGTCTCGAAGATTTTACAATTCCGTGACAATTCGGCTCCGGAAATGTGGTAGTATCCCCGCCGTACGACCACTTCTCACCTCTAACCTCTTCCCCAACCAAACGCCATGAGCAGACTCGTCGCTCGTCACTTGTCACTCGTCACTGCGCTCGTGGCGCTTGCCGCGAGCGCCGACCCCGCCACGAACGCGCCGGCGGCGGCGCTTGTGATGCGCCACCACGGGGTGCTGCCGCTCATCATCGAATGCGCGCTACAGTCGTCGAAAGAGCCTTTGCTCGTCCCGTTTTCCAACCACGATTGCGGCGAGTGGGGCTTCCACACCGACACCGAGCCGTTCGATTTCGACGAATGGATCAAGTCCTACGCCGGCGGCCGCGGCGTCGCATGGCCGGAGGGCTCGTCCGCACACTATGTTCCGGCGTTCGGCCGGATCGAGGTCCTGAACACGGAAGAGAACCAGGCGCGCTTCGCGGAGGTCGTGCGGCCGTTCGGCGCCTACCAGATCCGCGTCCGCACGCGCCATGCCTCCGTCGCGCCCGCCGCGTTCGAGGAGCTCGGGCTGGACGAAGTCGTGGGCGGCATCTTCCCCCCGGACGAGTGGGCCGCGCTCCGCAAGCGCCTCTCCGCGCATCCGGGCGTCGAGATGCGCGCCTGCCAGAGCGTCCTCGCGCGGCCCGGGTCCCAGGCAACGGTCAAGGGGGTCGTCGAATGCATCTATCCGACCGAACTCGCCGTCGAGGCGGTCGACGCCGGAACGAACGCCGTCGCGGCCATCCTTCCCTGCGAGTTCCAGACCCGCGAAGTGGGCAACATCCTCGATGTGACGCCGAGCCTGACCCCCGACGGCACCCGCATCGTGCTCGACATCGTGCCGACCGTCGTCTTCCCGCCCGAATGGCGCGACTATCCGGCGGCCCCGCTCGCGCCGGGCGGCGCCGCGACGGCCCTGCCGGAGCCCTTCTTTCCCGTCTTCTCCCTCGCCCTGTCCCTCGACGTGAAGCGCGGCAACACCGTCGCCCTCGGCGGCGCGCTCCTGGCCGAACCGGGCAAGGGGGAACGCTTCCAGCTCTTCTTCGTCAACGCGGATGTCGTCGACCTCGACGGCGTTCCCATCCCCGCCCCCTGACCCCCTCGCCCGCTCCGCGCGGGCGCCGCCCGACCTCTCACCTCTCATCTCTCACCTCTTCATGCGCCGCCTCGCCCTCTTCCCCCTCCTCGCGCTCGCCGCTTGTTGCGCCGCCGCCCCCGTCGCGCCCGCCGCGCCCGAAGCCCGCAAGCCCTGGCCCCGCGGCGGTTGCGAGGGATTCTCCTACGAAGTTCCGCCGGCGTTCCGCAAGGCGGACGCGAAGACGCTCGGGGAGATGGTGCGCGCGAACGTCCTTCCCGACCTGGACGGCTCGGAAAGCGAAGTCTGGTTCGCGGGTCCGGCCTCGGCGCCGAAGTCCGCCGTGGTCCTCCAGGCGCACTGGGACGCCGGCAAGACGCCGGAACAGATTTCGGCGCGCGTGTCGCTGATGGCGTCCTTCCCGAAGGAACTGATCGCAGCGGGCATGGGCGAGGAACTGAAGTCCCGCGGTTGGGAGCTCGTGTCCTGCAGCGGCGCGAAACCCGCGAAGCTGGGCGGGCTCGAAGGCGCGACCGCGTCCCTCTCCTGCAAACGCGGGGACGGCCCGGAAACGGCCGTGAAGAACTTCTTCGCCGCTTCGGGGAACCTCACGTTCACCTTCGCGGTGGTCTACCGGAAGGACGATGCGAAACAGGCCGCACCGGCCCTGAAGCGGGTTCTCGAAAGCATCCGCGTCAAGCCGGTTCCGGGCCTCGTCCGCGCGGCGAAGCCCGCCGCCCCGCTCACGCCCCTCCCCGTCGCTGCGAAGGGGACGCGCCTCGTCGCGGAAGGGGACTTCGAAATGCTGGTTTCGCCGGAGCTCGCGGCGGAGCAGCGGCCCTTGCCGGCCGGCTTCCGCGAGGAACCCGGCGCCATGCGGACGCGACTCGCCCCCGGGGACTTCTTCGCCCTCGTCGAAAGCGGCAAGCCCCAGCCCGCGCCCGGCGAAATCGACCTGCCGCGCGCCTGGATGTCCTTCCGGGTCGAGGACATGCCTCCTCCCAGCCGGTTCGCCCCGACCGAGGACTTCCCGTTCGTCTCGGGCGTCGGCCGCCCCGAGATGCAGAACGTCGCCAGGACCATTTTCAACAACAACATGGCCGCCTACCGCGAAGCGGGCGCGACGATCGACCCGCGCCTCGAACAGATGGGGCCGATCTCCTTCGACGGCGCCGAAGCGCGGACCGCCGCCGGCGGCGTCCGCGTCGTCAGGATCGTCGGCACCGCGGTCTGGCTCCACCTGCGCCCGTCCCGCGTCTTCTGCTACATCGTGATGAACCGCGACCACTCCTACACCGTCTGGTGTACCTGCCCGATCGAGGAAGAAGCCAAGTGGGAGCCGCTCTTCGACGGAGCCCTCGGCTCCATCCGCCCCGCCGCCCGCTGACCCTCCACGACCTCCAACCTCTTCATGCGCCGCTTCGCCCCCCTCCTCCTCCTCGCCCTCGCGCCGCTCGTCGCGGCGCGCGCCGAAGACCCCGCCACGAACGCGGCTGCGTCGAACGCCTGCGACCGGCTCTGCCTCGAACTTCTCGCGGATGCGGCCGCCGCGCGCCGGAACGTCGTGTTTTCGCCGTTCAGCCTGTCCGGCGTGCTCGGCATGGCCGCGCTCGGGGCGAGGGGCGAAACGCTCGCGCAGATCGATCGGGTCGCCGGAACGGGCGTCGATCCGGAAGCCTTCGCGAGCCGGGAGGCCGGCGTCCGCTCCGCGATCCTCGAAGCCGCCCGCGCGGACGGAATCGAGCTCGTCCTCGCCGACTCCCTCTGGAAGCGGAAGGTCGACGTCCCGCTTCCCGGCTTCACGGAACAGATCCGCCGCGGGTTCAGGGGCGAGATTCTGGATTTCGGGTCCTCCCCCGCGGCCGACGTGAACCGGTGGGTCTCGAAGAAGACGAAGGGGCTCCTGCCGTCCGTGTTCGACGACCTGCCGCCCGGCACGCGCCTGGCGCTCGTGGACGCCGTCTACTTCAAGGCGCGCTGGGCCGTCCCGTTCGAGCGCGAGCGGACGTCCGACCGGCGATTCCATCCGGAAGAAGGTGCGCCGCAGACCATCCCGTTCATGAATCTTCTCGCGTCCTTCGCCTACGATTCGTCGGAGCGGTGGGAGTCGCTGGAAATCCCCTACCGGGGGAATCGGTTCCGGATGCAGATCGTCCTGCCGCGTCCGGGCGTGACCGTCGCCGATCTCGCAACCGGATGGCTTTCGGGGGACGAGGCCCTGCCGAAATGCACCGCCGACCTGGAGGGAGTCCCGTGGACCGCCTATCTCGAGCTGTCCCTTCCGAAGTTCTCGTTCAAGGCCGCCCCGGACGTCGGCGACGCGCTGCGCCGGCTCGGTGCGACCGATGCGTTCGACCCGGCCCGGGCCGACTTCTCCGGCATGTTCCCGCCGTCGGGCGAACCCCTCTTCCTGATGCGGTTCACGCACTGCGCCGTCATCGAAGTGGACGAGCGCGGTACCACCGCGGCGGCCGGGTCCGGCCTATCGTTCGGCTGCAGTGCGCCCGTGCATCCGGACCGGTTCGTCGTCGACCGTCCCTTCGTCTTCTTCATCCGCGATCCGGACGGACGGATCCTCTTCGCCGGCGCGCTCTTCGACCCCACGCCCTAGCCCATCCACCGCTCCGCGCGGGCGCGGCTACGCCGCCGCCCGCCGCGAAGCGACCTTCCCGAATTCCCCGCCACCCCGCATTCAGCATTGACCCCGCCCCCACCCGCAATGAAACGCCTCGCCCTCCTCCTCCCCCTCCTCGCCCTCGCGTTCGCCACAGGCTGCGCCACTCGGCAATCTGCCACTAACGACTCGTTCGGCAAACCCGTCGACGAAGTGATGTGTGCGTCCAAATCCATTCGCCCGGGTGTGAATCTGCAGATGATTCGTATCGCCTATGCCGTCGATTTCGGATTTCAACTGACCTCCGATGTGTTTCCCGCGGATGCCGACACAAACGATTTCGCCAGTGTGACGGTGAATCGTTTCGACGACGAGAATCCCAACATGTCGATTTCCGGGATTGTACTTCGCAAGGGGAATGTGGCGGCAGCCCCGGTCACTTTTGAAACCGTTGTCGAGAACTCGCATCTGGGAGAATGGAAGTTCCGGTTCTGGCGTGGAAAAGACATCGTCAACGAAATGGGACAACAATCGATGGTCCACGACCCAGAACCGACATTGGAGGTTTCTTTCCAGGATTTGTTCGATTCCGTCTCGAAATGGGAACCGGAAAAGGCAGAGCCTTCCCCGTCCGTTGCACCCTCTCCCGCCCCCTAACCCCCTCCGCTCCGCGGGGGCGCGGCTACGCCGCCGCCCGCCGCGGAGCGGCCTCCCTCTCCAAACCAACCCCAACAACACGCCATGAAAAAACTCGTCACTCGTCACCTGTCACTCGTCACTGCGCTCGCGGCGCTTGCCGCGAGCGCCGACCCCGCCACGAACGCGCCCGCCGCGGCCGCGGCCGAGCCGGCCAAGCCGACCGCGCTCGCGGCGATCGAGCGCACGGACGCGCTCTACGACAAGTTCGGCGCGTCGTTCGTCGAGGTCGCGTGGAAGCTCAAGCGCGATTCGGAGGGCCGCTCGCCGATGCGCGCGATCCCCTACCGCTGCCCGAACTGCGGCAACGTCCACTACCGCAACTTCGACTCGATGCTCGCGGAGAACCGCGCGTTCGCGACGCCGGGCTTCGCGCTCGCGCCGAACCGCTTCCTCGCCTACGACCCGAAGATCCGCACCGCCGGCGTGGAACGCGTCGAGATCCGCCTGCCGCAGCGCCCCGGCGAGGGCTTCGCCGCGCGCGTCGTCGCGTCCTACCCCGAGCAGGGCGCGCTGCTCTTCGAGACGGACGAGCCGCTGCCCGGCGTGAAGCCGCTCGAGTTCGCCGCCGCCGGCGAGATGCCGGACGAGCCCGCGTACTTCTTCGTCGTGCGCGAGGACGCGATGCTCACGACCGGCGTCCGCACCAAGCCCGTGGACGCGTTCACGCGCTACCTCGACGTCGGCAAGGACTACCTGCGCGGCGTCGAGAACGCGCTGCTCCTCAACGCCTCCAACGAGGCGGTGACGGTGTGCTTCCAGGGCGCGTTCGAGGTCGGCCAGGGCTGCTTCGAGGCGCCGTCCGGCTGGACGCGCGGCGAGCCGGACGCGGCGGAGCGCGAGGCCGCGGCGCTCGAGGCGCGGCTCGCGCGCGGCATCCTGCCCGTGTTCATGCGCCTCGACCCGAAGGCGCAGGAGGAGCGCGGCGGAAGCCGGAGCCGCGTCTACTACTCGTCCGACGAGGAGGACGGCAACGGCGACGAGAAGGACCTCGAGGGCATCGTGTTCGAGGGCGGCGTCGTTGTGATCCCGACGGGCGCCGGCGCGGACGAGATCGCGCGCCTCGACAAGCTCGAGGCCACGTTGCCTGACGGCACGAAGGCGCCGCTGGAGTTCGCGGGCGCCTGCAAGGACTTCAAGGTCGTCTACGCGCGGTTCGCGGGCGGCGGCGTCCCGGCGGGCGTCGAGCCGATCCGCGTCGCGGGCGGCCCCATCCTGGAGCGCTTCCGCCAGCCGGCGCTCGACGCGGACGTCGAGAACCGCGGCGACAGGCTGCGCATCCGCACGAACCACCTCCGGCTCGAATCGTTCTCGCTCGGGCGCGACGACCGGCCGCAGGCCGACGGCGACGCGTCGCGCGACCTCTACACGCCCGCCGGCGAGATGGTCCAGTACTTCACCGACCGCCGGCAGAGCCGCAACCGCTGGGGCGACGGCGAACAGGACGCCTTCAGCGGCGAGCGCCTCGCCGAATTCGCCGCGGGCAAGGCCGAGCTCGACCCGGAGATCGTCCCGCGCAAGGGCAAGGACCGCATCCGCGTCGCATGGTTCGGCGTCGACCTGCAGAGCGTCACGCACGAGGTCGCCAAGGAGAAGAAGGCGCTCGCGTGGCTCGGCAACAAGCGCGACCGCGACGTCGACACGCGCGGCGCGCTCGTGAGCCACGTCTACCCCGGCGGCACCGCCGAGAAGATCGGCGTGAAGGAGGGCGACATCCTGCTCTTCGCGCGCACGGCGGACGGCTCGGTGCGCCGCGCGATCGAAAGCGACCGCTACGAGCAACGCGACATCGAGTGGGAGGAAATCTACGAACAGGCGCCCGTACAGCTCTTCGACCGCATCGACTTCACGCCGTGGCCGGCGGTCGGCAACGCCGCGGACGAGGCGCTCACCGGCTTCGGCATCGGCGCGCCCGTCGCCGTCGAATGGGTCTCCGACGGGGAGCTGCGGCAGGCGGAGTTCGACGTCGCCGTCGCGCCGCCGCACTACCGCACCGCCACGCGCGCCCGCTCCAAGGCGCTCGGGATCATCGTCGCGGACGCCACCTTCGAGGTGCGCGAATACTTCAAGCTCGGCACGGACGAGGGCGGCGTCGTGGTGACGAAGTGCAAGAACGGCAGCCCCGCGGCGATCGCCGGCCTGCGTCCCTTCGAGCTCGTGACCAAGGTGGACGACACGCCCGTCTCCGACGTGCGCGGCTTCCTCGACGCCGTCCGCGGCAAGGAATCGCTCACCATCACCGCCCGCCGCCTCACCGCGACGCGCGTCGTCCGCATCGCCCTCAAGGGCGGCGCCGCGAAGGACGAATCCGCGGAGGAAGCCGCGGAGGAAGCCGCGGAGGAAGCCCCCGCGGAAGAAGCGGACTAGCCCCGCGCCCGCCTCGCGCGGGCGGCGGCGCGCGCCGCCGCCGCCCGCGGAGCGACGTCCGCACCCCGCCACGCGACGAAACAGAGAAAAGGCTTGCATTATTCGCGAATTGCGAATAGACTACCGCGCCATGAAAGGACAGGATATCGTCGTTCTCGCGAAGCTTCTTGATCCGGAGTCCCGATCGCTCGGGTTTCTGGAACTTGGGCGCGCGCTCGCGCTCAGCGCGTCGGAGGCGCACGCCGCCGTGCGGCGCCTGCGCGACTGCGGACTGGTGGACGCCGCCCGCGCTCCCATCCGCCGCAACGCGCTCGAGTTCCTCTTCTCGGGGTTGCGCTACGTGTTCCCGTTCCGTCCGTCGGGCGGCCCCGTCCGCGGGCTCCCGACCGCGTGGGCGGCGCCGGTCGCGCGGGGCGTTTTCGCGGTCGACGGCCCCGCGCCGGTCTGGGAGACGCCGGACGGCGATGCGGTCGGCCCGGCCTACGCGCCGCTCTTCCCGACCGTTCCGCGGGCCGCGCGTGCCGACCGCGCGCTCTACGACCGCCTCGCCCTCTTCGACCTCGCGCGCGGCGGACGCGTCCGCGAGCGGGCCTGGGCCCGCGAGCGACTGGAGGCCGCGCTATGACGTCCGCCGAACAGATCGCGCGGCTCGACGTCGCCCTGCGCCCGTTTCCGGTCGACTACGCCTTCATCGGCGGCGGCGTCCTCTCGCTGCTCGTCACCGACCCGTCCGCCTCCGCGGTCCGCGTGACGATGGACGTGGACGTCCTCACGGACACGCACACGCGGCGCGACTACCAGCGGCTCGAGCGCCCCCTTGCCGAGCGCGGGTTCCACCACGACATGACCTCCGGCGCACCGATCTGCCGCTGGCGATACGAGGGCATCGTCGTGGACATCCTCCCGATCCACCGTTCCGTCCTCGGCTGGGAATCGCGGTGGTTCCGCGAGGCGCTCGCCTCCGCGCGTCCCGTCCGCGCCGGCGCTCGTTCCGTGCGGATCGTCGCGGCGCCGTACTTCGTCGCGCTCAAGCTCGAAGCGTTCGAAGACCGCGGACGGGGCGACATGATCATGAGCCACGACTTCGAGGACGTGATCTGCCTCTTCGACGGCCGTCCGGAGCTCGCCGCGGAGATCCGCGCCGCACCGGAAGACCTGCGCCGGTATCTCTCCGAACGCTTCGCGCGCTACCTCGCCGCGCCCGACCTCGAAGCGGCCGTCGAAGGCTTCGTCCAGACCGAACCGGCCCCCGAGACCCGCATGGCGGCCATCCTGTCCCGCTTCCGCGAAGTCGCCGCCCTCGCATCCGCTTGACCGGACCCGCCGAGTGGGGATACTATTGCCTCCCATGCAACGAAAGAAACCAACCCTGAAGACCCGGGCGGAAAATCCGTTCATGCAGCTCGCGATCGACGAGGCCCTGGCGGGCATCGCGAAGGGGCACGGCGGTCCGTTCGGCTCGGTGGTCGTCAAGGACGGCACGCCCGTCGGGCGCGGCCACAACCGGGTGCTCTCGGACGTCGACTCCACCGCGCACGGGGAGATCGCAGCGATCCGCGACGCCGAACGGCGGCTGAAGACCCACGACCTGACGGGCTGCGTCCTGTACACGACCGGCGAGCCCTGCCCGATGTGCCTCTTCGCCTGCCTGTGGGCGAACATCGACCGGGTCTACTACGGCTGCACCATCGCGGACAACAGCCTGCTCGGCTTCCGGGACGAGCGCTTCGACGATCTCACGGGCGGCCGGGAGAAGCTGCGCGACTACCTGTCCTGCATCGACCGGCCCGCCTGCCTGGAACTGTTCGGGCACTACCGCGACAACGCCCATACAACCTACTGAGCAAAGGAACGCCATGAAAACATCCGTCCTCCGTCCGTGCCGCGCGGCGGCCTCGTTCTTCGTCCTTGCCGCGGCGACGACTGCCGCCGCGGCCGACGCCCCGTCCATCTCCTCCCTTTTGGAGCGCCACGGCGCGTCGATCGTCGAGGTGGCGTGGTTCCTCCAGGTCGACGGCGAGCTGCGCCCGCCGCCCGCCATCGAAATCTCCGACGCCATCCACGACGAGGATCCGGACGATCTGATCGAGAAGGCCCGCCCCATGCCGCTGCCGGGATTCGTCCTCGCGCCCGACCGCGTGCTGACCGCCGACCCGATGCTCCGCACGGCGTGCGTCGCGCGCATCGAAATCCGCCTGCCGGGCCGCCCCGGCGAACCGCTCCTCGCGCACCCCGTCGCCGCCTACCCGGACCGCTACGCGCTGCTCCTCGCGACCGACGCGCCGATCCCCGGCGCGAAGCCGCTTGCGTTCGCCCCGGCGGGACGCACGCCCGACAAGCTGCTCTTCCTGAGCGTCGCGCGGGACTACGACGGCCTTCTCGCCGCCGAACTCGAAAAGGGCGATCCGACCGACCGCACCTTCTACCCCGAATCGAAGCTCGAAACGGTCGGCGCCGCCAGCCATGCGCTCGTGCTCGCCACGAACGGCGCGCCGGTCGGCGTCACGTTCCGCGCCGAACTCGCGACCGCCCCCGACCCGTTCGCCCCGCCCGCGGCCTGGACGGCCTCGGCGGCGGACGCCGGCGAACGCGAGGCCGCGGACCTCGAGCGCGCGCTCGCCCGCTCGATCCTGCCGGTCTTCGTCCGGCTCGATCCCCGCGCGCAGGAGGAGGGCGGCGGCGGCGGACGCTACAGCTTCGACGAGCACGACCTGTGGGGCGTCGTCCTCGCCGGCGACCGCGTGCTGATCCCGACGCCGCTCGCCGAGAACTCCATCGCGCGCCTCGACAAGATCGAGGCCACGCTGCCGGGCGGCGCGAAGGCGAAGCTCGCGTTCGTCGGCGCGCTCAGGGACCAGGACGCGATCGTCGCCGCCTTCGAGGGCGGCGCGCTCCCGGCGGGCGTCGAGCCCGTCCGCCTCGCGGAGGAGCCCGTCGCCGCCTGGCGCCTGCGCCCGCTGCTGGAGGCCGCCGTCGAGGTGCGCGGGGACGCCGTCCGCGTCCGCGCCCGGCGCTTCCTGCCCGACTTCGAGATCGTCCGCGGCGGCGCCGTCGCGATCGAGACCGAAAGCGACCGCGCGCCGGTCTTCTCGCCGGACGGGCGGCTCGTGCAGCTCCGCGCCGAGCGCCGCCGCGACAGCGGCGACACGGCCTGGTCCGGCGAACGGCTCGCCGCGCTCGCCGCGGGCAAGGAGCCGTTCGATCCGGAGATCGTCCCGCGCACCGGCAAGGACCGCCAGCGCACCGCGTGGTTCGGCGTCGAGACGCAGCGCCTCTCGAAGGAGGTCGCGCGGGAGAAGAAGGCGCTGGGCTGGATCTCCGAAGACCGCTACGACCCCTACTCCGACGGCCCCTCCACCGCGGGCGCGCTCGTGAGCCACGTCTACCCCGGCAGCCCAGCCGCCGAGGCCGGCGTCGAGGAAGGCGACATCCTGCTCTACGTCCGCTCGCCGGACGGCGCGACGCGGCGAAACCTGGAGGCCGGCCGGTCGTATTCCTATTACGACGACGAGGACCGGATCACCCCGTGGCCGACCATCGGCAACGGCGTCGACGCCTCGTTCGGCTCGTTCGGCATCGGCGCGCCGGTCGTCGTCGAATGGCTGCGCGACGGCGCGCTGCGCCGCGCGGAGCTCGCCGTCCGCGCCGCGCCGCCGCATTTCCGCACCGCCACCCGCGCCCGCGCCAAGGACCTCGGGCTGATCGTCGCGGACGCGACCTTCGAGGTGCGCGAGTACTTCAAGCTGGAAGAGGGCGAGACGGGCGTCGTCGTCACGAAGTGCAAGCACGGCAGCCCGGCCGCGATCGCGGGCCTGCGCCCCTACGAGCTCGTCACGAAGGTGGACGGCGAACCCGTCGCTGACGCGCGCTCGTTCCTGGAGACCGTCAAGGGCCGCGACTCGTTCACGCTCACCGTACGCCGCCTGACCGCCACGCGCGTCGTCCGCATCTCGCGCAAGGCCGCCGCCCCCGCCGAGGCAGGCGGCCCCGATCCGGACGCCGGGTGACCCGCCCCCGCGCCGCGCGCGTTTGCGGTTGATTTGCGGGGCCGGTTTGGGGTAGAATGGGCGTTCTTGAACCAAGTTTCCCGAAAGGACATCCAACCATGGCCACCGATTCCCGCTTCGCGTCCGCGAAAGCGCTCTACAAGAACCTCGGCGTCGACGTCGAGGCCGCCCTCAAGACCCTCGAGAAGTTCCACGTCTCCATGCACTGCTGGCAGGGCGACGACGTCGTCGGCTTCGACCACGACGGCGCCCTCTCCGGCGGCATCCAGACGACCGGCAACTACCCCGGCCGAGCCCGCAACCCCAAGGAGCTCATGGCCGACATCGAGAAGGCCCTGTCCCTGATCCCCGGCACGCACCGCCTCAACCTCCACGCCAACTACGCCATCTTCGGCAAGGACGGCTTCGTCGACCGCGACGCGCTCGAGCCCCGCCACTTCGCGCCGTGGGTGAAGTTCGCGAAGAAGGCCGGCCTCACGGGCCTCGACTTCAACCCGACCTACTTCTCGCACCCGCTCGCCGCGTCCGGCCGCACGCTTTCCTCGGAGGACGAGAGGGTCCGCCGGTTCTGGATCCGCCACACCGTCGCGTGCCTCCGCATCGCCGAGTACTTCGCCCGCGAGATGGGGACGCCCTCCGCGCTCAACATCTGGATCCCCGACGGCCTCAAGGACATCCCCGCCGACCGCACGACGCCGCGCGCGGTCTACAAGAAGTCGCTCGACGAAATCTTCGCGACCGACTACGACCGCTCGCTCGTCGAAGTCACGATCGAGAGCAAGCTCTTCGGCATCGGCATGGAGAGCTACACCGTCGGCTCGCACGAGTTCTACATGAACTACGCGGCGAAGAACAACCTCCTGTGCCTCCTCGACAGCGGCCACTTCCACCTGAGCGAAAACGTCGCCGACAAGATTTCGTCCATGCTGCTGTTCGCGCCCAAGGTCGCGTTCCACGTCTCGCGCCCCGTGCGCTGGGACTCGGACCACGTCCTGCGGCAGGACGACATGCTCCTCGACATCGCCCGCGAGATCGCGCTCGCCGGCCCGGACCGCGTCGTCCTCGCGCTCGACTACTTCGACGCGTCGATCAACCGCGTCGCCGCGTGGGTGATCGGCATGCGCAACATGCTCAAGTCGCTCCTGGCCGCGCTCCTGCAGCCCAACGCGAAGATGGCCAGGCTCCAGTCCGAAGGCCGCTTCACCGAGCTCCTGATGCTCCAGGAGGAAGTGAAGAACTACCCGATGGGCGACGTCTGGGCCGAGTGGTGCCGCCGCGCCGGCGTCCCCGCCCGCGAAGACTGGTTCAAGACCGTCGAGGACTACGAGCGCAAGGTCCTGCGCAAGCGCAAGTAGCGCGCCGTGCCGGCCTTTTCCGACCAGACGCTCGAAGAGATCCGCTCGCGCACCGACATCGTGCAGGTGATCGGCGAGCGCGTGCCCCTCAAGCGCGCCGGCTCGGCGTGGAAGGCCTGCTGCCCGTTCCACCACGAGAAGACGCCGAGCTTCCACGTCAACCCGCAGCGCCAGCGCTACCACTGCTTCGGCTGCGGCGAGGACGGCGACGTCTTCAAGTTCCTCGTGCAGCACGACGGCATGACGTTCCCCGACGCCGTGCGCTTCCTCGCGGAAAAGTGCGGCGTGGAGATCGTCGAAGCGGACGACGGCGGCCACGCGGCGCGCGCCCGCCGCCTCTTCCAGGTGAACGCCGAGGCCGCCGCGTTCTTCCACCGCTGCCTGCTGCAGACCGCCGCCGCCGCGCCCGCCCGAGCCTACCTCGAGAAGCGCTCGCTCGGCCCGGACGTGGTGGAGCTCTTCGAGCTCGGCTACGACCCGGAGCCGTGGGGCACGCTCGACAAGTTCGCCGAGGCGCACGGCTTCTCGAAGCGCGAGATGGTCGAGGCCGGGCTCGGCCTGCTGCCGGACGGCGCGCAGTCCGCCTCGCTCCTGCGCGACCGCTTCCACGGGCGCCTGATGTTCCCCGTGAAGGACCACCAGGGGCGCGTCGTCGCCTTCAGCGGACGCATCCTCGACAAGGCCGCGAGCCCCGCCAAGTACGTCAACTCGCCCGAGACCGACATCTTCAAGAAGTCCCGCGTCCTCTACGCGCTCGACAAGGCGCAGCGGCCGATCGCCAACTCGCTCCACCGCGAGGCGATCGTCTGCGAGGGGCAGATCGACGTCATCCGCTGCCACGCCTGCGGCTTCCCGCGCGCCGTCGCCTCCGAGGGAACCGCCTTCACCGACGAGCACGCCAAGCTCCTGCACCGCTACGCCGACAGCGCCGTGCTGCTCTTCGACGCGGACGGCGCCGGCCGCAAGGCCGCCATCCGCACCGCCGCGATCCTCCTCGCCGAAGGCATCCCCGTCCGCATCGCCCGCATGCCCGACGGCGAGGACCCGGACTCGTTCCTCCTCTCGCACTCCAAGGAGGACTTCCAGGCGATCCTCGACGCCGCGATCGGCCCCGTGCCCTTCCACGTCGCGCACCTCCGCGCGCAGGAGGCCGACCCGGACGGCGCGGACGCCGCCGGCCGCATCGTGAAGGAGGTCCTCCAGACCGTCGCCGCGTGCCAGAACGCCGTCCACAAGGCCCGCATGGTCCAGGAGCTCGCGCAGGAGCTGCGCCTGCCCGAGGACGCGATCCGCGCGGAGCTCTCCGGCGTCGAGGAAGCGCTCCGCCGCCAGCGCGACGGCGCCGCCTTCCGCCGCGAGACCGCCGCGCGTGGCGGGGTCTCCACCCCGCCACCGCCGCCCCTCGCGCCCCCGCCGCCGCCCGACATGCCGCCGCCGGAGCTCTTCGAGGACCCGGAACCGTCCGGCGAAGCCGGTCCCGCACCCGGGGCTTCGGCCCCGGAACCCGCCGCCCCGCCGCCCGACCCGACCGACGTGGCGTTCTGCGAATTCCTCCTCAAGCACGGCGAGGAGCACCCCGCCACGATCCGCGCGCTCGCCGCGCTCCTCCCGCCGATGCTCTTCGCCAACCCGATGGTCCGCTCGCTCGTGGAGGCCTTCTACGCGGAAGCCGCCGGCGCCGGCGGCGGCGCGCTGGAGCGCCTGCAGGCGGACGACCCGAAGGCCGCGGACTTCCTCGGCGTCCTCTCCGCGCGGCGCGACCCGACCGCGGAGCACCCGCCGCGCGACTTCGTGCACCAGATCCTGCTGGACGCCTGGCGCCGCTGGGTCGCCGCGCGCCTCGCCGCGAGCGCCGCCGAGAAGGGGCTCGACGCGCTCCGCAAGCGGCAGGACCTGCGCCGCGCGACGCTCGACCTCAAGTCGTGGCACACGGGCTGCGCCCGCGTCCACGAGCTCGCGGGCGTTCCCCTCCCCGCCCCCGGCGCCGACGAATTCCCGGACCTGCCCGCTCTCGACGGCGAAGCCCCGCCCGAGCGCCCGCCCGTCCCCTTCATCCGCCACCGGCCTCCGGAGGACGAACCGCCGCCCGCCCCCGCTCCCGAAGCGGAACCGGCCCCGGGCCGCCCGGCCGAGTTCGAGGACGACCTGCCGCCGGACGATCTCTGAGGCGGCGGGGCGGCCGCTACCACTCGACGAGCGCGACGGCGTGCGGCGCGAGCCGCAGGACGAGCGCGTCGCCCTCGATCCGGAACGGGGCGGGCTCGAGGTTCCGCTTCGCGTCGAGCATCCGGACGCGCGGTTTCTTCCACGCGCCCTTGGCGAGCTTGAGGGCGACGTTCCTCGGGCGCGCCTTCTCGTCCTCCTCGACGAACCGCGCGACCAGGACGGCCTTGTGCGCGCCGCTCTTGCAGCGCGCGGCGGCGGCGTAGACCTCCTCGCCCTTCGCGAGGTCCGGCGAGAGCTCCGTGCGGACGTGGTTCCCGAGCCGGCGCAGGCGGCGGAACGCGTCGAACACGAACCAGCCCTTGAGCGGCTCGTAGGCGTAGTAGTCCCAGATGCCGTTGAATCCGGTCGGGCGCGCGTCGTAGTACATCAGCATGTCGACGGGGGCGTTCTGCGCGTCGCACATCGCGGCGGCGGCGTAGGCGGCGCCCTTGACGCCGATGATGTTCTTCACGGTGTAGACGAAGCCGTCCGTCCAGTTGCGGACGTAGTTCCACTCGTTGCAGTGGCTCTCGGTCTTCGCGTAGCCGTTCGCGTCCAGGAGTTCGCGGATGCGGCGGGCGTTCCACGCGATCCACTTGGGCTCCTTGGCGTAGACGTGCCACGAGAAGAAGTCCATCGGGACCTTGCGCCGGCCCATCTCCTGGACGAACGCCGTCTCCCACTCCCACTTGCCGCAGCAGGCCGGGCCTCCGATCTTCAGTTTCGGGAAGCATTTCTTGAGGTGCTTCGCGGCCGTTTCGAAGAGGTCGTAGAACTGCTCCGCCGTGCCGGTCCAGGTCTTCTTCTCGGAGACCGGGAGCCCCATCCAGTCGCAGAGGTCGGGCTCGTTCCAGATCTCCCAGTATCGGATTCCGTAGCGGTGGCCCTTGGCCCAGCCCTCGTTGAGGTGGCGGATGATGTGCTCGCAGACGACCGCCCACTTCCTGAAGTCCTTCGGCGGAAAGATGTGGTATTTCTTCGGCAGGTGCTCGATCTTCTGCCCGAGGCGGAAGTAGGGCTCCGTCCCGGCCGAGAGGATCTGCTCCATGTACATGTCCGTGAGGTCGAAGTCGTAGCTCGCGGGATCGAGCGGGTCGGCGTCGAAGTCCGGGAAGACGGCCGAGATGTCGACCGTGTGCTCGCCGCCGTAGCCGCTGAAGAACGCGGCGTCGTGCGTGCGCGCGAACGGGATTTCGAGCGCCTTGTAGGTGGGGAGATTGCCGCGGGTCTGGTCCTTGCCGGCGACGACGGGGCCGTTGTTCACGGCGTTCATCGGCTTGACGGGGCCGAGAACTTCGGAGGGGTGGATGACGATCGTGTCCATGGCGTTTTGCTTTCGGTTCGTTTCGGAAAAAAGGGTGCGATGCGGCGCGGGATCAGGGGACGGCCGACGCGGGCAGTTCGAGCGCCGGGTGCCACACGCCGCGGCGGGGCGCGAACGAAACGGTCGCGACGCCGCAGTACGGGAACGAGAAGCGTCCGACCGGGAACGGCGGAACGCCGAGGACGAACGACAGCATCGCGTTGAGGGAACCGCCGTGCGCGAAGACCGCGACGGTCTTCTTTTCGGCGCCTTCGTCGGGAACCCAGCCGCCCTGGCGCGCGTGCCAGCCGACGGACGCGAGCGCGCCGAGCAGCGCCGGGACGACGCGGGCGGCGACGTCGAAGGTCCCCTCGCCGAGCTCGGTCTTCCACGTTTCCTCCGCGTAGCGGTCCGCGTCGCGCGCGGCCATCGCGGAAGCCTCGGTCGAGGTCGCGTTCCGGAATTCCGGCGAGGGCGTCCATTCCTGCAGCCCGGGGACGCGGACGATCCCGATCCCCCGGCCCGCGAGCGCGCGTTCGGCGGTTTCGACGGCGCGGCCGTAGGGCGAGCAGAACGCGGCGTCGACCGGCGTCGCGGCAAGCGCGCGGCCGAGCGCTTCGGCCTGCGCGACGCCGTCGGGATGCAGACACCCCGCCACGGGAGACGGCGGTTCGCAGTAGGGGTCGCCGGCCATGCGGCCGTGTCGGATCAGGAGCAGTTTCATGGTCGTTCCGGGGTTGGCTTTTTCCAGTAGGCGGTGTATTCGACGTTGCCGGCGGCGCCTCGGATCGGGGACTCGCAGACGCCGACCCACTCGAGGCCGAGTTCGCCGGTTCCGAAGGAGCGGATGTCCTCGACGACCTGCGCGCGGACGGCCTCGTCGCGCACGATCCCGCCGCGGCCGACCTGTTCGCGCCCGGCCTCGAACTGCGGCTTGATGAGGGTCACGATCCCGCCGCCCGGCGCGAGGACCGCCGCCATCGGCGGCAGGATGAGCCGAAGCGAAATGAACGACACGTCGCAGACGGCGAACGCGGGAACGAACGGCAGGTCCGCGGCGGTGAGGGCGCGGCAGTTGAAGCCCTCCTTGACCCACACGCGCGGGTCGGCGCGCAGGCGGGGGTGGAACTGGTCGTGGCCGACGTCCACCGCGGCGACGCGCGCCGCTCCGTGCTGCAGCAGGCAGTCCGTGAAGCCGCCCGTCGACGCGCCCACGTCGAGGCAGTCGAGACCCTCGACCGAGAAGCCGAACCGCTCGAACGCGCCCTCCAGCTTCCAGCCGCCGCGGCTCACGAAGCGCTCGGGCGCCTCGACCTCGACCTTCGCGTCGTCGCGCACCTGGTTGCCCGGCTTGGGATTCGCGACGCCCTCCACGCGCACCTTGCCCTCGCGCACGAGGCGCTGCGCGAGCGAGCGCGATTCCGCGAGGCCGCGCGCGACCAGGAGCTCGTCGAGACGGACCTTCATGCCAGGACGGCGCGGATCTCGCGCGCCATG
Organism: uncultured bacterium; assembly: GCA_902793555.1. Taxonomy (GTDB): domain Bacteria; phylum Verrucomicrobiota; class Kiritimatiellia; order RFP12; family UBA3636; genus UBA3636. Next base: position 22,832 of record CADBEF010000013.1, read on the forward strand.
CCCTCGAGGAACTGCGCCGGGCCGAATTTCTCCGCGTTCGCGCGGATCGCGTCCGGGTCCCAGTCCGTGCGCGCGGCGCGCTCCACGGCGTCCGCGAGCGCGTCCTCGGTCTGCTCGGGGAAGAAGACGCCGGACACGCCGTCCGCGACCGTCTCGAGCGCGCCGCCGCGGCCGAACGCCACGACCGGCCGCCCGCACGCCTGCGCCTCGAGCGGCACGATGCCGTAGTCCTCCTCGCCCGGGAACACGAGCAGCCGGCAGCGGCGGTAGAGGCCGACGACCTCTTCGTCGGAGAGCCGGCCGAGCAGCTGCACGCTCGGTCCCGCCGCCGCGCGCAGCGCGGCTTCGCAGCCGCCCGCGCCGACGACCTTGAGCGGCCAGCCGCGTTTCGAGTAGACGCGCACGGCCAGATCGACCTTCTTGTAGGGCACGAGCGCCGAGACGACCAGGTCGAACCCGCCCTCCCCCGGCGCCACGCCGGGCGTGCAGCGCACGAGGTCGACGGGCGGGTAGACGACGGTCGATTCGCGCCCGTAGAAGTCCTTGATCCGCTTCGCGACGTGGTTGCTGATCGCGACGAAGCGGTCCACGCCCGCCGCGGTGCGCCGGTCCCAGGCGCGCAGGTGCGCGAGGAGCGGCTTCACGAGCGCGGCCTTGGCGCGGGACGTTCCGAAGTACTCCTCGTAGAACGTCCACGCGTAGCGCATCGGCGTGAAGACGACCGAGAGGTGCTTCGCCCCCTCCGGCTTGCGGAAGCCCTTGGCGACGCAGTGCGACGTCGTGAGCAGGAGCCTCGTCTCCGGCGGGATGCGCGTCCGCCCCGCGGCCCACGGCAGGAGCGGCAGCATCTTGCGGTACTGGCGCACCGCGCCCGGCAGGCGCCCGAGCGGGGACAGCAGGAGCGGATGCGAGGCGATGTCGCGCGAGACGAGCGCCCGGTCGCCCACGACCGCCGCGACCGGCGCGAGCGGAAACGCGCGGCAGAAGTACTCGAGGACGCGTTCGCCCCCGCGCATGCCGGTGAGCCAGTCGTGCCCGAGGCAGACGGCCGCCCCGCCGGCGGCTTCTGCGAGGATCGATTCGTTCGGCGCATGCGTGTCCATGAAGGGCGAAGTCTACCAAATCGCGCCGCGGATTGCACGGCCAACTTTTCCCTTGACGCGGCCGCCGGAAAGGAGTAGTCTTTGCGCCGTTTTCCGACACCCGCTTGGACAACGTCGGGGGATTAGCTCAGTTGGTTAGAGCGTTTGCTTGACATGCAAAAGGTCGGTGGTTCGAGTCCACTATCTCCCACCATTTGGCGCGCCGCGCGGTCCACCCCCGCGCGGCGCGCCTTCCGTTCCGGCCCCCGCCGCCCCATGCCCCAGAAGACCTTCCCCTTCACGCCCGAGACCGTGCGCCTCATGGAGGCGCGCACGCCGACGCCGTTCCACGTCTACGACGCGGCCGGCATCCTGCGGCGCGCGAAGGCGCTCGACGAGGCGTTCTCCTGGAGCCCCGGCTTCCGCAACTACTTCGCCGTCAAGGCCACGCCCAACCCCGCGATCCTGGAGCTGCTCGCCGGCGCCGGTTCGGGCGCGGACTGCTCGTCGCTCCCCGAGCTCGTGCTCGCGGAGCGCGCCGGCCTGCGCGGCGAGCGCGTGATGTTCACGAGCAACGACACGCCCGCGGCGGAGTTCGCCAAGGCCGCGGAGATGGGCGCAATCCTCAACCTCGACGACCTCACGCACGTCGAATTCGTCCACAAGACGCTCGGCAGGCTCCCGGAGCTCATGTGCGCGCGCCTCAACCCCGGCCGCGCCAAGGAAGGCAACGCGATCATCGGCAAGCCGGAGGAGGCCAAGTACGGCTTCACGCCCGAGCAGATGTTCGAAGGCTACCACGCGATGAAGGAGCTGGGCGTGAAGCGCTTCGGCATCCACGCGATGGTCGCCTCCAACGAGCGCAAGCCCGAGTACTTCGCCGAGACGGCGCGCATCGTCTTCACGCTGCTGGCGCAGCTTTCGCGGACGCTCGGCATCGAGTTCGAGTTCGTCGACCTCGGCGGCGGCATCGGCATCCCCTACCGCCCGGAGGAGGACGAGGTCGACCTCGCGGCGGTCTCCGCCGGCGTGAAGCGCGAGATGGAGAACGTCCTCGTGAAGAACGGGATCAAGCCCCCGCGCCTCTGCATGGAGTGCGGGCGCGCGATCACCGGCCCCTGCGGGTGGCTCCTCTCCCGCGTGCTGCACGTGAAGGACACCTACAAGAAGTACGCCGGGCTCGACGCCTGCATGGCGAACCTCATGCGCCCGGCGATGTACGGCGCCTACCACCACATCACGGTCCTCGGCCGGGAAAACGCGCCGGCGGACGAAGTCTACGACGTCACGGGCTCGCTCTGCGAGAACAACGACAAGTTCGCGATCGACCGTGCGCTGCCGCGCCTCGCGCCGGGCGACCTGCTGGCGATCCACGACACGGGCGCCCACGGCCATGCGATGGGTTTCAACTACAACGGCAAGCTGCGCAGCGCCGAGTGGCTCGTCATGCCGGACGGCGTCCCGCGCCTGATCCGCCGCGCCGAGACGCTGGACGACCTCTTCGCGACGCTCGAGCCGCCCCTGCGGGCGGACGGAACGGAGGCAGCCCGATGATCCGTTGCCCCTACTGCCGTTTCTCCGGGAAGTGGAAACCCGGCAGCCCCCACTGGATGAAGTGGACGCCCGGCCCGATGCGCAACGTGCGCTGCACCCGCTGCGGCCACGAATACGCGATCTGGCTCGGGTTCATTCCGCTGCGCCACCGGACCGCGCGCCCGATGGTGAAGCTCTGGAACTGGACCCTGATCTTCGCGGTCGTCCTCGGCCTGGCGTTCGTCCTGCCGAAAGTCCTCGCGCCCTAGACTAATCCTTCTTCGGCGCCGCCGCGCGGCGCAGGTAGGGCATGTAGCGGCGCGTGTAGTCGATCCCGGACGCCACGACCAGCGCGAGCAGGAGCGCCTCCATCGCGTAGGCCGCCGCGGGCGGCAGGAACGCCCGGCCCGCCCACGGGCCCTCGGCGCGGGCGAGCACCTCGACGCCGAGGTGCAGGTGCACCAGCAGCAGGATCGGGAACGCGAGGAACGTCCGGAGCTTGCCGGAGAAGGACGCGCGGACGTCCGCGTCGAATTCGCTCCCGACCGAGCGCAGGAACGACGCCCACTGGTCGCGCAGCATCGACACGACGTCCAGCGCGAGCAGGACGGCCGCGTGGCGGACGTCCTCCAGGTACAGCGCGACGAACGTCGCCGCCGGCATCGTGCAGATCCAGAAGACCTTGTCCATGAGCGGGTCGGCCAGCGCGCCGAACCGGCTCGCCACGCCCCACCGGCGCGCGAGCAGGCCGTCGAAGAGGTCCGTGACGGCCGAGAGGGCCATCAGCCCGGCGCCGGCGCCGAGGATCGCGGGGGACGGCCAGGCGAGGTTGGCCAGGACGCAGAGCGTCCCCGCGACGACCAGCGGCGCGCGGACGAGCGTGAGGAACGTGACGAAAGCGAATTTGCCCATGGCGCGCGGATTCTAGCACGGACGCCGCGCCGGGGCAACTTCCTTCCGCGGGGCATTTTTCGTTTGATTCCACCCGGCCGGAGTGCTACAATCAAAGCGTCTTTGGAACCCCTTCCAACACCCCCGAAAACACCATGAAAGACATCCGCCCCGATTTCGCCAAGCTCGCCGCCACCCCGCGCTCCTTCCAGGACGCCGACCAGCGCCTCGTCGGCTGCCCGCCCGCCATCGCCATCACCCCCGTCGCCGACGGCCGCCCGTCCGCCTACGACTCCAACGTCGAGAAGACCTGGCGCATGGCCGAGAAGACCTACGACCTGATCCGCGAGCACGTCCGCTACCCCGACGGCACGCCGGTCCGCGTCGTCGTCGCGCCCGAGATCGTCTACGGCCCGCGCTCCGGCGCCCGCGCCCAGGCCTACTACGCCACGCAGAACGTCTGCGCCAACATCTGGGTCGCCCGCTCCTGGTGCTACTCCGACGAGCTCATGAGCGCCTGCCAGGGCATCGGCTCCTCCGAATGGCAGCAGTGCGCCTACGGCCTCAACCAGACCGACCGCCCCGGCGCCGTCTGGCTCAAGGCCTTCACCGCCGCGATGGACGAGAAGGAGCGTCCGATCTTCTGCATCTACAACCCCGACCTCGAAGACGAGAACGGCCCGCTCTGCGACTACGTCGCGACGCGCCTGCTGCGCTTCGCGCGCTGCGCGGCCGCCGTCGGCTACCTCCGCGGCAAGAACTTCCTCGGCGTCGGCGGCGTCGCGATGGGCATCATCGGCTCGGACCTGCGCCGCAACGTGATGCTCCACACCTTCGGCATGGGCTCCTGCTCGTTCGACATGTCGGGCCTGCACACCCGCATCGACGAGAAGTTCTACGACAACGACGAGCTGAAGCGCGCCTGCGAGTGGTTCAAGAAGACGTTCAAGATCGTCTACGGGAACAAGAACAACGGCAAGCTCCCGCGCCCGCTGCCGGAGGACGAGCTCATCCGCCAGTGCCTGCGCGAGACGCTCCTCGTGCGCGACCTCATG
>CADBEF010000013.1:27407-46928 GCA_902793555.1 uncultured bacterium
TCGCCGCCGGCACGCAGGGCCAGCGCCAGTGGACGGACGGCAACCCGAACTTCGACGTCTGCGAGTCGATCCTCAACTCGATGGTCGACTGGAACGGCTTCCGCGCGCCCTACGTCGTCGCCACCGAGAACGACGGCAAGAACGGCATCGGCATGGCCGTCGGCCACCTGCTCTCCGGCGGCATGAGCCAGATGTTCGCCGACATCCGCACCAACTGGACGCCCGCCTCGATCAAGAAGGCGACCGGCACCGACGTCTCGAAGATCTGCCCGCGCGGCATCATCGACAAGCGCAACTCCGGCGCCGCCGCGCTCGAGTACGCCGTCGACCTCTACAAGATCGTCGGCTGCCCGAAGACGACCCCGATCCAGGACGTCATGGTCAAGCTCCGCGCGAGCGAGAAGGCGCAGCAGAAGCTCGCCGCCGAGATCGGCAAGTCCGTCACCTACATGGGCGCGGACCTCACCTACTTCCCCGGCGACGGCCTCTCCAGCCACTTCCGCACGCCGGGCGGGCTCCCGATGACGAGCTACCGCTACAACTGCGTCGGCGACACGATGACCTGCTCCGTCGTCGAGGGCGAGACGGTCGAGCTGCCGAAGGCGGTCGGCGACAAGATCGGCGCGATCACGGACCCGACGTGGCCCGAGACGCACTGGATGCCGCGCGGGATGACGTCGTTCGAGTACATGAACCGCATCGGCCCGAACCACGACGGCAGCTCGCTCGGCCTCATCGGCGCGGACTTCCTCACGTTCAACGCGATGCTGCGCATCCCGGTGGACATGCACAACATCGCCAAGGAGGACGTCTTCCGCCCGACGATGTGGGACCGCTTCGGCGGCGACGACTTCCGCGCCTGCGCCCACCTCGGCGACCGCTTCCTGCGCTACGTCGCGTTCGACACGCAGTCCTCCGCGAAGACGGGGAACCACCCTTCCACGCCCGGGCAGCTCGTGCTCGCCGACTCGATCGCGGACGAGCTCCGCGCGCTCGGCGCGCGCGGCGTCCGCCGCTCGCCCGACGGCTACGTCTACGCCGCCGTCCCCGCCTCGCCCGGACGCGAGGACGAGCCCGCGATCGGATTCGTCGCCCACCTCGACACCGCCGCCGAGGCCTCCGGCGCCGGCGTGAAGCCGCGCGTCGTGCGCTACGAAGGCGGCGTCCTTCCGCTCGGGACCTCGGGGCGGAGCCTGGACCCCGCCACGACGCCGGAGCTCGCGCGCCTCGCCGGCAAGACGCTCGTCGTCACCGACGGAACCACGCTCCTCGGCGCCGACGACAAGGCCGGCCTCGCGATCGTCGTCTCCATGGCCGCCGCGCTGCTCGCGCCGGACGCCCCTTCGCACCGCGAGGTCCGCATCGCGTTCACGCCCGACGAGGAGATCGGCGAGGGACCGCTCGGCTTCGACGCGGAGGCGTTCGGCGCGCGCGCCGCCTACACCGTCGACGGCTCCGAGCTCGCCGCCGTCGGTTGCGCCAACTTCAACGCCGCGCTCGCGACGTTCTCCGTGCGCGGCGTCGCCGTCCACCCCGGCTCCGCCAAGGGCGCGATGCGCAACGCGATCAAAGTCGCCGCCGAAATCCTCGCCGCGCTCCCGCCGGACGAATGCCCCGAACAGACCGAAGGACGCGAAGGTTTCTACCACCCCGACGAAATCTCCGGGACCGTCGGCGAGGCGCGGCTCGAGGTCCTCGTCCGCGACCACGACGCGGAAATCTTCGAGCGCCGCAAGGAGGAGCTGCGCCACGTCGAGCGCGACCTCAACGCGAAATACGGCGAAGGGACCGTCACGCTCGATTTGCGCGACCAGTACCGCAACATGGAGGACGTGCTCCGGGGACGGCCGGAGCTCGTGCGCGCCGCGATGGAGGCCATCGCCGCCGAGGGCTGCGAGCCGCGCCTCTCGGCCGTCCGGGGCGGAACCGACGGCGCCACGCTCTCCTGGCGGGGCATTCCGTGCCCGAACATCGGCTTCGGCGGGCGCAACTGCCACGGCGAGCTCGAGTTCCTGGTCGTCGAGGAGTTCGAGGCCGCCTGTCGAGTCGTCCTCCGCCTCGCCGAAGGCCGCGCGGCCCGAGGGGGCGCCCCCTAGCGCTCGGCGGCGGCGCCGACGACGTTGCGGACGCGTTGGGAGAGCGGCAGGGAGGTGCAGATGGCCTGGAGGAGGACGACGCCGCCGAGGCCGTGCGCGGGGTCGGTCCACGTGAGCGTGCCCATCCAGCCGCCCCAGCCGAACGAGCCGCGGCCGGAGAGCAGCCCCTGCGGGCCGTTCTCGGCCTGGACGTGGTTGAAGTAGCCGTACTGCTGCCCCTCGCAGTTGTCCCAGACGGAGCAGCCGGCGGCCGTCCGGCGCGACGCCGCCCGCGAGCAGCATCCGCGTCCATGCCTGCATGTCGCGGGCGGTGGAGAAGAGCCCCGCGCCGCCCGACTCGAACGGCGGCGGTGCGTCCCAGTCCGCCACGCCGAGGTGGTCGATGCGCTCGACGTGCTCCTGGAAGCGCCGGGTCTCCGGGTTGAGCCAGTAGGGCCTGCAGAGGCGGTCCCGCTTCTCCGGCGGCACGAAGAACGCGGTGTCGCGCATCCCGAGCGGCTCGAGGATCTCCTCCCGCAGGAAGTCGCCGAAGCGCCGCCCCGTCGCGACCTCGATCACCGCGCCCATGACGTCGGCCGCGTAGCCGTACTGCCAGCGCTCGCCCGGGTCGAACGCGAGGCCGAGGCGGCCGAGCTCGTTCGCGAATTCGACGGTGGGCATGCCCGGATGGTCGTTCCAGGGGAACTCGTAGGTCAGGCCCGACGTCATCGAGAGCAGGTCGCGCACCATCGGCGGCCGCGCGGCCGGGCGGCGCTCCGGGCCGACGCGGACATCGGCGAAGCCGGGCAGGAACCGCTCGACGCGGTCCTCGAGCGAGAGGAGCCCGCGCTCGACGCAGATCGCGGCGGCGAAGCCGGTGAACGGCTTCGTGGACGAGAACATCCGGAAGATCGTGTCGCGGTCCGGCGCGCCGGGCCGCGCGAGGTCCGTGCGGCCGAAGAAGCCCTCGTAGAATTCGCGTTCGCCGTCGAAGACGAGCGCCAGCGCGCAGGGCCATTCGCCCGCGTCGACCGCCCGGCGGAGCGTCTCGTCGAGCCGGGCCTTGAGGAAGGTGGTGTCCATGGCGGGGTATTCTACTCCGATGCCGGCCCGTCCGCAACCCGGGCGCGGCCGCGGACGGGCGTTTCCTTTTTCTGTTGTCCGCGACGCCGCGGATGCGTATAATCCCGCGCCATGAACGCCACCCAAAAAGCGAAAACGACTACGGCGGCCGCGAAGGCGGTCCGCAGGGCGCCGAGGACCGTCCGTCTCGGCATGATCGGCCTCGGCCCGCGCGGCGAGAGCCTCGTGGCCGCGGCGCGCGACCTGGCGAACGTGGAGATCTCCGCGATCTGCGACGTCCGGCGGGAGCGCGTCGAGAAAATGCTCGGCATCTTCCGCCGCAACGGAAAGCCGGCGCCGACGGCGTACTCCGACGCGGCCGCGCTCATCGCCGATCCGGGCGTCGAGGGCGTCCTCATACCGACGTCCTGGAACTCCCACCTCGCCCTCGCCGCCGAGGCGATGTCCGCCGGCAAGTACGCCGCCATCGAGGTCGGCGGGGCGTCGTCGATCGAGGAGCTCTGGCAGCTCGTCCACGCCGCCGAGAAGACCGGCGTCTCGTGCATGATGCTCGAGAACTGCTGCTTCGGGCGCGACGAGCTGATGGTCCTCAACATGGTCCGGCAGGGGCTCTTCGGCGAGACGGTCTACGCGGAGGGCGGCTACCAGCACTGCCTCGCCCATCTGGGCCACGACCTCGAGGCGCGCAACGAGCGCGCCGTCCACAACTTCTACCGCAACTGCGACCTCTACCCGACGCACCAGCTCGGCCCGATCGCCAAGACGCTCGACATCAACCGCGGCAACCGGTTCCTCTCGCTCACGTCGACCGCGTCGCGCCCGGGCGGCTTCGCCGCGGAGGCCGTGGCGACCTACGGCCACGACGGCAAGTGGGGCGACGCCCGCTTCGCGATGGGCGACGTCGTGACGACCGTCATCAAATGCGCCCGCGGGCAGCTCATTTCGCTCACGCACTGCGTCTCGCTCCCGCGCCCGTATTCGCGCCACGCCGTCATCCAGGGCACGCGCGGCTGCTGGGACGCGGACGCCGGCGGCATCTACGTCGAGGGCGTCAGCAAGGTCACCCGCCCGCTCGACGCGGCCGGCAACCCCTACGAGGAGCACCACTGGGACCCGGTGGAGAAGTACCGCCGCAAGTACGAGCACCCCATCTGGCGCGACTACCTCAAGAAGGGCGTCGTCGGCGGCCACGGCGGCATGGACGGCCTCGTGCTGGAGGCGTTCGCGGACGCCATCCGCGAGGGCCGGCCGACGCCGATCGACGTCTACGACGTGGCGGCCTGGATGGCGACGACGGCCCTCTCCGAGCAGTCGATCGCGCTCGGCTCGGCGCCGGTGTACTACCCGGACTTCACCAACGGCAAGTGGATGACCCGAGGCCGCGACACGGCCTCCGGCAAATACGCCCTGTAGGCGGGCGGCAGCCGCGCGGCGGCTACTTCGACGCGATGGCGTAGGTCTCGCGGGCGATCATCAGCTCTTCGTCGGTCGGCATGACGATCGCGGCGACCTTGCTGCCCGGCTTCGTGAGGTAGCACGGGCCGGACTTGGTCGCGTTGGCCTCTTCGTCGAAGTCCACGCCGAGGCACGCGAGGCGCGAGAGGATGCGCGCGCGGGCCGGGCGGGAGTTTTCGCCGATGCCGCCGGTGAAGACGATCGCGTCGGCGCCGCCGATCAGGGCGAAGTAGCCGCCGACGTACTGCACGATGCGGTGCGCCCACATCTCCAGCGCGAGCTCGGCCGTCTCCGTTCCGGCCGCGGCCGCGTTCACCATGTCGCGCATGTCGCCGCTGTCGATGCCGCCGACGCCGAGCAGGCCCGACTTCTTGTTGAGGAGGGTGTCGATTTCGTCGGCCGTCATCCCCTTGCGGACGAGTTCCAGCACGACCGCCGGGTCGATGTCGCCCGAGCGCGTGCCCATCACGACGCCCGCGAGCGGCGTGAGGCCCATCGTCGTGTCGTAGACCTTGCCGTTCTTGATCGCGGCGAGCGAAGAGCCGTTGCCGAGGTGGCAGGTGACGAGGTTCACCTCGTCGACCGGCTTGCCGAGGAACTCCGCGGCGGCGAGCGTCACGAAGTGGTGCGACGTGCCGTGGAAGCCGTACTTGCGGATGCCGTATTTCGTGCGGTACTCGTCGGGAATCGCGTAGCGCGCGGCGCAGGGGGGCATCGTCTGGTGGAACGCGGTGTCGAACACCGCCACGTTCGGGACGCCGGGGAAGATCTTCTGGCACGCCTCGATGCCGCCGATGTTCGGCGGCATGTGGAGCGGGCCGAACGGGACGAGCGACTTCATGCCGGCGAGCGACTCGGGCGTGACGAGCGTGGCCTCCTTGAACAGGTCCGCGCCGTGGAGCACGCGGTGGCCGATCGCGTCGACGTCCTCGAGCGTGGCCAGGACGCCCGTGTCGGGGTCCGTGAGCGCCTTGCACACGAGCTGCAGCGCCTCCGCGTGGTCGCGCGCCTGCACGCCGCGCTCGGTCTTGGGGCCGTCGCCGCGGCGGTAGACCATGTTGGCGTTCTCCGAACCGATGCGTTCGACGAGGCCGTTGGCGAGGCGTTTCTCGCCGTCGATGCGGTAGAGCGTGAACTTGAGGGACGAAGAGCCGGAGTTGACGACGAGGACGTTCTTGATTTCTTCTTTCATGGGAGGGACCTGCGTTGCGTGTGCAGTGGCGCCCGATTCTACGCCATTCCAGGAAAAATGGCAACGCCCGCGCGGCGGACGCCGCGCGGGCGGGGAGGTGGTGGGCCCGGCTGGACTTGAACCAGCGACAAAGGGATTATGAGAACCTTGTTTTTATTAAAAATTCACGGTGTTTTTGTAGATGGGGAATTGATAGGAAATTTATCTTGAATTTCGGAACGTGTTTTTGTAGTATTAGCGGCAATCAACCGGAAACAAGCCGAGGAGTCAAGAACCATGCCGCGCCGCAAGAAATCCGAAATCCGCCGAGGCCGCGAGGCCGGAACCCGCAACGCGCACAAGCGCGGCACGGGCGTGACCCTTTACACGAAACCGGGCCGGGACGCCGAGGGGCGGCTCGTCGCCGTCTACTATGGGCGCTACACCTTTACCGAGCCGGCGACCGGCGCGAAGATCGTGAAGCGGCGCGCGCTGAAACGGGAGGACGGCGAACCGATTACCACGAGGAGCGAGGCCGAGGACGCGCTGGACGCGTTCCGCGCCGAGGTCCGGGCGGAGTATCACCTCGACGAGCGGGACGAGGTGCAACGCCGCCGCGCAATCGTCGCCGCCGTCAAAACCGCCGAGGAAGCGCTCCACGAGAAACAGGAAGCGGACCGCCGCGCGCGGGAGGCGCGGGACGCGCTCCGGATTGCTGACGCGTTCCCCCGCTACCGGGAACGGCTCGCGGAGGTTCACCGGCGCAAGCGGAAGATCGTCGACGCGCGGACGGTCGACCGCTACGAGGCGCAATTCACCGCTTTCGAGAACTGGATGGAGGCGAACCATCCCGAGGTCGTGGCCGTCCGGGACGTCACGCCCGCGCTCGCCCAGGAATGGCTGGACTCGCTCTCGGCGCTCTCGGGCGGTTCTCTAAACAAGCGCATCGTGCTGATGCGGTCCGTCTGGAACATCCTCGGGCCGTCCGTCTGGAACGCCGGCGCCGACGGCGAACCGCGCAACCCGTGGGAGGGCTCCAAGCGCGGCGGGACGATTGACAAGGCGAAATCGGACACCGTGAGCAAGGAGCCGTTCTCCGACGAGGAGGTGGAGCGGCTGCTGGACGCCGCCGAGGGCGAAGTCCGGACGCTCGCCTATCTCGCAGCATACACCGGCGCGCGCCTCGGGGACTGCGCCCGCTTCCGCTGGAACATGATCGACTTCAAGGCCCGCGTGATTTCCTTCACGCCGCACAAGACGATGCACACCTCGGGCGCCCGCGTCGAGGTGCCCTTGCTCGCCCCGCTCGCGGACTATCTCGCAACCCTCCCCGGCTACGCGCTCGGGCGCGGCTACGTCGTGCCGACGCTCCGGGAGGAATACGAAAAGGACGCACCGAGCTTCCTCCAAAAGCGCCTCAACCCGCTCTATGCCAAGGCTGAGATTTCGACGCGGGCGGAGGGGACGGACGGCAAGCTCCACACCGTCAAGGCGTGGCATTCGTGGCGCCACTACTTCGCAACGCGCTGCCTCCAAGCGGGCGTCGCCCCCGCCGAGGTCCAACGTATGCTCGGCTGGACTTCGGACCAAATGCTGAAAGTCTACTTCAATCCCGAGACAAGGCGCATCCTCGACCGGATGGACGCGGCGGGAAAGGCGCTCCCCACCCCAGGCGGCGCCGTTGCCGCGCTCCCCGCGCCGTCGACGCCCGAGGCGGCGCTCGCCTCGTTCAAGGCGGCTTGCCGCGCTCTGGCGGAGGCCGGGATCTCGGCGGCGGACTGGCGCAAGGCCGAAACGATTTTGAAGGACTCCAAGCGGAGGGCATAGGACCATGAAAAGGAAGCCGAAAACGAAAACCACCGCCAAGGCGAGGGCGGCGACAGCGCCGGCGCCGAAACGCGGAACGATTGACTTCACCGCCGGGACGCCTCCCGCGTGGCTCGATCCCGTTGGCGACCTCGTGGCGCTCTGTGCCCGCAACCGGAAGCTCGGCGGCGCGGTTCTGGCCGGGGCGCCGCTCGACACCGCGCTGAAGGTTGTCAATCAAGGCGCCGCCGCTCCCGCGAGCGAGGACGGCGCCATGAGCGCCACTCCGCCCGCGAACGAGCCCACCGAGGAGGCCGGCGACGAGGGGAGGCGCGGAACCGGCAAGCGCGGGCCAAGTCTGAATTGTGGCCTTGAGGAAGCGGCGCGGATAATCCGAGCGCACAAAATCAAGTGCTCGCCCAGCACAATCAAGAACTGGAACAAGAATTTCCGACTTGCCGAGGCTAGGCAACCGCACGCTTACTTTCCCGAGGGCTGGGAACCGGACTTGCTCCAAGATCGTGTCCGGCTTCGCGGCTGGGCGGAGGAATCTCGACTGAAAAAAGAATACGGCTTGCGCAGCATCAACCGCTACCCGGACCGAGTGCCCGGCGCCACCGTCAAAACCGGAAGCGCCGAGAGTGACAAGCCCCGCCCCATCGTCGACGCCAACGCCGAAAGCGACCGCAGGATTGCCGAGTTGACGAAAAAGGGGTTGTAGACCTTTCAAAAGGGACAGCGAAAGGGCAGCGCGGATTTTCGTCCACGCTGTCCTCGCGCTTTATTTTCGGGCTCGTCGTGCGGATTGACCCTTTTCCGGAAAGGCCAATTTCGCGGGCAATTTTTCCGTGTTGCGGAAGCCTCCGCTTGTTTCGCACGGTGCAAAACGGCGAGGGGCGAAAACAACAGGAAACAAAACCATGTTGACGAACATCAAGGAAGGAATGCGGGCGCTCGTTCGCGCGGACGCCTCGCTGACACAACAGGAACGGACTGCGCTCTACGCGGCCATCGAGAACCCGCTCGGCGTCCGGCGCCCAGCGGAGGAGACCGCCGGGCGCGTCGTGCGCTACGCGGAGGCGGCGCGGATGCTGGACATGACGCGCTCCCGCGTCCAGCAGCTCGTGAAGGAAAAGCGGCTCGTCGCCGTCTACACCCGCCCCCGCGCGGAGGGCGGGCGCGCAATCGGCGTGACCCTTGCCAGCCTCCAAGCGCTGATGGGCTCGGGCCGGACGGCGAAGGAAGCGAAGGTCGAAACGACGGCGGCCGCCGAGGAGGTGTAGCATGGCGGACGAACCGAAGAACGAGGAGCCTCGCCGGATCGCGCTGCTACTCGGCAGCGACTCGCAGGTTCTGATTCTCACGCAGCCGGACGAGAACGCAATCCGCATTGTCCGCGCGTGGATTCGAGCCGAGACCGGCGCAACGGTCGAGGACAAGCTCCCGCCGGACCTGGCCGCGCTCGTGGAAATCATGCGCGCCGAAACCGCACGATGCTTCCGGAAGCACGAAGTTAAGGCCGACGCCGGGCGCGGCGGAGGACTCGCGGGCAAGGGCGTGCCGCGCAACGCCGGAAATCAAAACGCCGCGAAACAAAAGCAAAACAATAGCAAAACAATAGCAGATCAAAAGCAGGGCGGCGGCAAACAAAACCACAAAGACAAATACAATCTACAATCTACAACCTTCCTTTCCTTTTGGACAGTCTGGCCGAAGAAAGTCGCCAAGGCCGACGCGGAACGGGCGTGGGCGGCGGCATGGCGGGACGGCGTGATTTCCGACGCGAACCTCGACGCCGTTCTCGTCGCGGTCCGCTCGGCGTCCTCGTCCTCTGACTGGACCAAGGACGGCGGGAAATGGATTCCGCATCCGGCCTCGTGGATTCGCGGGCGCCGGTGGGAGGACGAGTCCGCGCCCGCGGCGCCGTCGCCGGACGGCGGCTCCGCGCCCGAGCCCGTCTACATCTTCCCGAGAAAGGCGTAACGATGGACACGGCACAACAGGCCCAGCAGCAGCGGGCGGCGTCCTCGTGGGACGCGGACACCGCCGCCACGACCGAGCGGGCGTTTCTGGCGGAGGCGGTTCTCTGGCCCGTCGAAACCATCCGCGCGGCGGAGGCGCACGACATCCAGGCGGACGATTTCACGGACGCGGACCGGGGCGCGGCTTTCGCCGCCGTCCGGGGCATGGCGGCGACTGGCGAGCCCGTCTCGCTCTCGACCGTCTCCGAAAAGCTGAACGCGGACGGAAGCCTTGCCGCGCTCGCGGCGCTCCGCTCGTGCTTCCCGGCGGACGAGGCGAAAGTCTGGCTCGTCGAGGCGCACGCCGCCAACGTCGCCCAGCGCGCCGCCCGCCACCGGCTCGTGCGCTTTGCGAAACGGCTTTTGACCGAGGCGGAGAAAGCGACCGCGAACCCGGACACGCTCGCCGCCGGCGCCGTGGCGGACCTCGCCTCGATGCAGGACGCCGCCGCCGGGCGGAGAACTTCCGCGCCGGAAATCGTCGCCGAGGTCGTGGAGAACTGGATTGCGGTCGACGAGGGGCGGCGGCAACAGCGCGGCGTTCCGCTTCCAACACCGGGGATGAACGGCGCGCTCGGTTGGCTGGAGCCGGGGCTCCACGTCCTCGGCGCGGCCACGAGCGCGGGCAAGTCAACCGTCGAAAGCGCCGTCGCCCGCCACCTCGCCTTGAACGGGCGGCGCGTCCTCCGATGCTTCCTAGACATGGAGGCGCCGTCCTTGCTCGCCCGCGACCTCGCCGCGCTCTGCTTCGTCGAGCTGGACCGGATGGGCACGGGGCGCAACACGATGAGGCCCGAGGAAAAGGACGCGTTGCGGCTGGCGTCCTGGGCGTGGCCGCGCATCGAGGTGCTGGACGCGGCGAACGTCGAGGAGATCGTCGCCCGCGCCCGGACCATCAAGGCGGACCGCGGGCTCGACCTCGTGACCGTGGATTACGTCCAGCTCGTCGACACGGGCGACAGGAAGCTCGACGGCGGCGCGAACTCCAACGCGCAGGTCCAGGCCGTCACGAAACGGCTTCGCAAGGCGGCACAAGCCCTCGGCGTTCCGTTTCTGCTGCTTTCGCAGCTGAACCGCAAGAACGAGGACGGCGCCGCGCCGACGCTGGCGGACTTGCGGGACTCGGGCGCAATCGGGCACGACGCCCGCTCGGTGTCCTTCCTCCATCCGCCGAAAATCGTCCTCGACAGGCCGACGGTTGGCTCGGTCGAGGCGTGGCGCGGGATGGACCTCCGCCCGGTGTGGCTGACCGTCGCCAAGAACCAGCAGGGGCGGCTCGGCTCTGCGCCGTTGCGGATGCTCGGTTCGGCGTTCTCCATCGAGGACGCGGCGCACAACCCCGCCGGACCGGACTGGGACGAGGCGGCGGCGCCGCTCCACGGCTATCCCGCGCCCGTGATCGCGCGGGACACGCTCGGGCGCTACATGGCATTCGATCCGCGCTTCCTCGACCTGTTGAACGAGGCCGCGGCGGAACGTGGCGCGCCGTCGTGGAAACCCGTCGACGAGGTCCGCGAAGGGCTGGCAAAGGTCCGCGAGCGGTTGGCGGAATGGCGGAACGAGGAGGGCGACCGATGAGCATGGAAAGCGACCTCCGCTTCCTCGGCGCCGGTCCGTCCGTCGTGGCGGCGCTGGGCGTCCTCCCGCCCGCGTTCGCGGAGGCGTTCGCGGCGGAGGCGCGGCGCCTCGTCGAGACCGAGACCACGCCCGAACGACCGGCAACCCCGCCGGGGTTCTTCCTCCCGCCGCCCGCGTCGACCTCCCCGCGCCCGTTTCCGTCCGGGCTGGAACATCCGGCGACCTTGCGCTTCCACCTCGTCGTGGAAATCATGCGCGGCTCTGCCGGGCGGCTGCTGGCGACGTGCAACGCGTTCCGGCTCGTCCTCGCCGCGTGGCGGGAATGGCGTGGCGTGGACCTCGTGCCGGACTCGCCGGATTGTCCTCCGCTCCGCTCGCGCCCGTGGGACGATGCCGAGAACGCCCGCATCGAGCGGGAGGACTGGGCGCTCGTCAAAAGCCTTGCCGCCGTCCCGGACGAGGTTCAAACCATCTTCGAAGAAACCGCTCGGCGCTTCGGCTACGATCCGGCGCGGGACTTTTGAAACGAAAGGAATCACGGGCATGAAATACTGCGGACTGACCCCGCGGCAACATCGCTTTGCCTTGCGGATCGCGCTCTTGACCCCCTACGCCGTTGCGCTCCGGGAGTGCTATCCCCGCTCCCGCCGCTGGAAGCCGAAAGCCGTATGGACGCGCGCCTCGGCGCTTGCGAACCTCCCCGCCGTCCGGTCCTTCGTCGCTGAACTGCGGCGGAGGGCTTGCGAACCGATTGACGCGCCGCAGCCTCCGGGGACTCCCAACATTTTCGGGAGGGTCGAGGACGCCCAGGGCGGCGCGGAAAGTGGTAAGGTTTTCGGGAGGGTCGAGGACGGCGGCGAGGAGGCGAAGAAACCGGACGCCCCAGCGCTGGACGTTCCCGCGCCGGACGCGGACGCGCACGAGGACCATCCCTCCGCCCCGCCATCCACTCCCGCGCCGGACGAGCGCGAGGTCCGGCTCGTGCGGATGCTGGAAGCGGTCGAGGCCGCGCCCGCATCGTCGCGGCGCGAGGCTCGCGTCCTTGCGCTATGGCGTCCGGAGTGCCTGTCGCCCGGCGACGCTGACGAGGTGGCGGACCGATGGGCGGCGAAACATGGAGGCATAGGAAGGTTTTAGGGAGGGTCGAGAATCCCGAAAATCCCCGACGCGCACGATTCGCGCGCGCGGGAGAACCCGCCCAGGACGCGCAGGAACGCGCCCGCAATCGCGCCCCGGCGCGGAGTAGACGCCCCGCTTGACTTCGTGCCGCCCTTTTGGAAGAATGCGAGGCGTTCACCGCGAATGCGGCGAGCCGTGGGAGGTAGGATGCCCGCGCCAATCGAATACCAAGTTGCAGCCCGTCACCGGTCGACCGTTCGCGCGGTCCATCCTACCCGGTCGGCGGGTTGCTTTTTGGAGTAGTCCAACATGAACACGAATACACACACCGCCACGCCGCCCGCCATCTTCGCCCGCGGCGCACGCCCGCTCGTCATAGGCAACGCGAGCGTCGACGAGCATCCCGAAATGCATCCCGCTGCGGACGCATACGGACGCATGATCGGCCATCTCTGCATCGAGACCGGCGACGGCGCGGGGGAGACCCGTCCGACGTACGCTCCGCTCCGCGTCCAGCTCGACGCCGAACTCGACCCCTCCGGCATCTTCCGCACAGCCGACGGGAAGCTCTACGCGCTCTTCGGTATTTCGTCGCTGGCGGGCGAAAAGGTGAGTATCGATGCGCTCGTCCACTTCGAAATCGACCCAGCCGCCCCAGTCGGCGCGGTGTGGGATGCGCTCTTCCGTCCCGCATTCCCCGCGGACGCCGGCGGCGAAGGTTAGACCCCGCCACGCTCCACGCGAAACGCACGCCTCCTCCCCGCGAGGTCGGCGGGCGTTTCTGTCGCTGATTCCGGCGCCGCGTCGCGGACGTGCGCGAGCCCCGAAAAAAGTTTTTTTTCGCGCCACGGACGTGCTACGGAAGCTCTGCGGAAGCCTCGGAAGTGACCTCGTAGAGACCCGCTCGCACACCCCTTCCGGACCGAACTGGGGAATTTATCTTGCCCGAGATAAATTCCCCAGTTAACCGTCGAGGCGGACCGCAGGGAAGCGTTCGCGCTCTTGATCGCGCTGGGGAATTGATGGGGAATTTATCTCGGGTTCAAATAGCGAAAAACAAGCGAAAACAAAGGGCGCGCGCGTTCTGGCGAGGAGAAAGGAAAAAGCCCGAGAAATGCTAGATTTCTTGGGCTTTTTTGGCTGTGGGCCCGGCAGGACTTGAACCTGCGACAAAGGGATTATGAGTCCCCTGCTCTGACCGACTGAGCTACGGGCCCGGAAAGAACTACGAGTAGGCGTGCTCCGCGTCCGGGAAACGGCGCGCCGCCACGTCGGCGCGGTAGGCGGAAATCGCCGCGACGGCTTCGTCCGCGAGGTGCGCGTAGGCCTTGGCGAACTTGGGCGCGGGGCCGTCGCCGAGGCCGAGCAGGTCCGCGAGGACGAGGTACTGCGCGTCGCAGGCGGAGCCGGCGCCGACGCCGATCGTCGGCACCTCGCAGCGCGCGGTGAGCGCGGCGGCGACGTCCGGCACGACGCCCTCGAGCACGACGGAGAACGCGCCCGCGGCGACGACGGCGTCGAGGTCGCGCTCCAGCGCGGCGGCGTCCTCGGGCGTGCGGCCGCGGACGGCGTAGCCGGTGCTTTTGACGGACTGCGGCTGCAGGCCGATGTGGGCCTGGACGGGGATGCCCTCCTCGACGAGCGCGCGGATCGTCGCGGCCTTGGGGACGCCGCCCTCGAGCTTCACCGCGTCGCACCCGGCCTCGCGCAGGAAGCGGCCGGCATTGAACAGCGCGTCCGGGACGGTCGCGTAGGAAAGGAACGGCATGTCGCCGACGACGAGCGCGTCGGGCGCGCCGCGGCGGACGGCCTCGGCGTGGTGGACCATCACGTCCATCGTCGCGGGCAGCGTGGTTCCGTGGCCGAGCGCGGTCGTGGCGAGCGAGTCGCCGACGAGGAGGAGCGGCACGCCGGCGCGGTGCGCCATGCGGGCGGTGAGGAAGTCGAAGGCCGTGACGAGCCCGAGAGGCTCGCCGCCCTTCGCGGCGCGGAATTTGCGGACGGTCCATTTCATGGTCGAAGGTTCCAGGTTCGAAGGTTCGGAGGTTCCGCCCGTCAGTCCACGTCGATGTGGATGCGGCGGCGGAGGAAGGTGGGGACGTCGAGGTTTTCGCCAGCCTCGAGCGTGGCGGCGGTGTCGGCGAAGCGGCCGCCGGCGGGAGCGGCGGGAGCGGCTTCGCCGGTCGCCTCGGGCGACGCCCAGCGGCGGAAGAGCAGGACGACGATTTCGAGCCAGCCGGCGGCTTCGGGGTCGACGACCGTGGAGACGTTCACGGGCGTCCCGAAGGGAAGCATGGCGGAAACGGCGGTCGCGGCGTCGCCGACTTCCTGGAGGCGCAGGTCGGGGCCGCCGAGAACGCACACGAGAGCGGCCTTGGCGCCGGCGGCCTTGTTCGCGAGACCGAGGCCGGGCTGGTTCCAGAGCGCGTCGGTCGCCTCCGAGAAGCGGCGCGGCCCCGTGGCGCGGGCGCGCCCGAAGTCGACGGTTCCGCGGCCGTTGCGGAGCAGCTGCACGACGTCGGCGGGGGCGAGGTTGACGTAGCCGCGCAGGGCGGACATCTTCCAGAGCAGCGAAAGCGCGCTCGCGGCGGCGTCGGTCGCGCGGTCGAAAGCGTCCTGGAGCGTGAGATCCCCGGTGGCCGGGGCGAGGTCGTCGTTGGACAGCAGGATGCGGGCGGTTCCCAGTCCGTCGACCGTCCGGAGGGCGGTACTGGCGGCGCGGACCTTGTCGGCGCCCTCGAACGCGAACGGCGAAACGGCGACGAGGAGGACGGGCACGTTGCGTTCGTCCGCGAGCTTGAGCAGGACGGGCAGCGCGCCGGCGCCGGCGCCGCCGCCGAGGCCGGCGACCGCGACCGCGACGGACGTTCCGTCCAGCTCGCGCGAAAGGGCCGAACGCGCCTCCTGCGCGGACATGTGCGAGGCGGAGACGTCGCCGCCGGAACCGAGCCCGGAGAAGCGGGTCTTTCCGAACAGGAGCGGCCGGCAGTAGGACAGCGCTTCGAGCGCGCCCTCGTCGGTGTCGACGGCGACGCCGGCGAGGCGGCCGGCCGTGCGGGCGACGACGGCGTCGGCGATGCGGCCGCCGGCGCCGCCGAGGCCGAAGATGCGGTAGACGGGAGTGTCGTTCACGGGATGCCTCCTTCCTACGATTCCGCCCCGTCTTCGCCGAGCAGCCGGCCGAAGAGGCTGCGGCGGCGCTTTTCCCTCGCCCGGAGCGCGCGGACGACGGCGGACCGCAGCCCGCCCCACGCGGCGGCGAAGCGGAAGGGTTCCGCGTCGATCCGGCGGTCGCCGGTCGAAAACGACGGCGCGAAACACGGGGCGGAAAAGACTTCCGAAACGACGTCCGGCAGGCCTCGCAGGCGCGCGCCGCCGCCGGAGAGCACGACGGCGCCGAAACGGTCCAGCGAACCTTGCGCGCGAAGGCGTTCGCGGACGATTTCGAGCGTTTCGCGCAGGCGCGCCTCGACGACCTGCGCGAGGGCGAAGCGGCTGATCGTCCGGTCCGGCGAACCGAAGGCGGCCGGAACGGGCACGCGTTCGTCGTGCGAGACCGACCCGAGCGCGGCGGCGGCCGATTCGAGCTTGAGGCGCTCGGCGAGCTGCCGCGATCCGGTGCGGAACGCGAGGAAGACGTCGTTCGTGACGTGGTCGCCGCCGACCGCGAGACTGCCGCCGCAGACGGGCGCGCCGCCCGCGTAGCCGCACCAGGAGGTCGAGCCGGCGCCGAAGTCGAGCAGAAGCGCGCCGTCGCGTTTCTGGTCGGGCGTCAGCGAAACCGACGCGGCCGCGAGGCCCGTGAAGAACTCGTCCTCGACCGTGACGCCGCTCTTGAGCTGGACGGCGTCGACGAGGTCGCCCAGCAGGTGGTCGTCCGTGTGCAGCAGCAGGCCGTGCGCGGTCAGGCGGCGGGCGTGCATTTCGACGGGTTCGAGAACGCGCGTCTCGCCGTCGTCGAGGGTGAACCCGGCGGGGAAGTGGCCCATCGAGATGCGGCCTTCGGGCGCGGTCGCGGCGGCGGCCAGGCCGGCGCGGGCGGCGGCCATGTCGTCCGGGCCGACGACGCCGTCCTCGCCGTCCTCGACGTCGACCGCGAAGGAGACGGCGGCGTCCTTCACGTCGCCGAGCGAGCAGAGCAGCACGACGCTGCCGATCGAGCAGCGCGCGTCGGTCCGGGCGGCTTCGAGCGCGGCCGCGGCGCAGTCGGCGACCTGCCCGCGGTCGAGGACGCGGCTCTTGCGCATGCCGGCCGTTTCCCGGACGCCGGCGCCGAGGAGCCGGACGGTGCCGTCGGGCGCGGCGTCGCCGACGAGGGCGACGGTTCGGGCGGTTCCGACTTCGAGGACGGTGACGGGGCGGACGCTCATGGCGGAAAGTCTCCTCAGGGGCTCCCGACGACCCGGTTGGTCGGGGTGAGCAAAACGTCGAAGTTCTTCAGCGCGCGCGAGTCGGGATGGCGCAGCACGAGCGCGGCCGTGTCGAGCGCGCGCCGGATCGCGGCGTCGTCCGGAATCTCCTCCCAGACGAAGCGGAAGCCCAGGCCCCGCGGCGACTGGACCGCGAGGTAGATGCGGTCCGACACGTCGGCTTCCTGGACGCGCAGCGGGCACTCGGGATCTTCGTCCACGGCGCGCACGAGCCGCAGCGCCCGCGCGAGGCGGCCTTCGGTCTCGGTCGGCGTCCCCGCCACGTCGCGCAGGCGCGAACCGAGCGGCAGGCGCGGCGTCCGGACGCCGTCGTAGAGGTACGGCAGCGCGCCGTACTTCTCCTCGTCGCGCTCCAGGATCGGGAAGACGAGGCCGTCCTTGTCCAGCGCGCGGATGAACTCGCCGTCGAGCACCCGGGCGATCGGACGGCGCGGGACGATCTCGATGTCGACCTCCGAGGGCAGGCGCTTGCGGACGCGCGCGTCTTCGATGTTGAGGGACGCGGCCAGCAACCGCCGCCGCGCGGCCGACGCGGTGAAGGAGAACATGTTGGCTCCTTCGTGGATGCGCGACACGGAGCGGATTTCCTCCGGCGTGAGCGCCGACGTGTCGCCCGTGATGCGGACCGTCTCGATGCGGTACTGGTCGTTGTGCGAGAACATGACCGTCCAGAGCCCCCAGAGCGCGGCGGCCAGGGCTGCGAGGACGGCTGCGGCGGCGAACGCCGGCAGCGCGAAGCGGCCGGATTCGCTCAGCCGCACCGGGCGTCCTCCAGAATGCGGGCGCAGAGCGCCGGGAACGGGATGCCCGCCTTAGCGGCGCTCTTCGGCAGGATGCTGTGCGAGGTGCAGCCGGGGATCGAGTTGTTCTCGAGCACGAAGATCGAGCCTTCGGGCGAGATGCGGAGATCTGCGCGCCCCACGCCGCGTCCGCCGACCGCATGGTAGGCCGCGAGCGCGATTTCCCGGGCCCGCGCGACGAGCGCCGGGTCCTCCGCGGGGTCGTCCTGCGGGAAGAGGTAGGCCGTTCCGGCGTCGTCGGCGTACTTGTTGCGCCAGTCGTACCAGCCGTCCTTCGGGCGGATTTCCATCGGCGGCAGCGCCTCGTCGCCCACGATCGCCACCGACCATTCGCGGCCGGGAACGTACGTTTCGACGATCGGGTCCGGATCGAAGCGGCGCGCCTCCGCGACCGCGGGGCGCCACGCCGCCGCGTCGCGCACGATCGAGACGCCCACGCTGGAGCCCTGCCGCGGCGGCTTCACGACGACCGGCAGCGGCAGCCGCGGCGCGTCGCCCGGGTCCTCGCCCGGCGCGAGCGCGTAGCCCGCCGGAATCGGCACGCACGCCGCCGCGAACGCGGCGCGCGAAAGGATCTTGTCGAACGACACGCGCGAGGATTCGGCGCCCGAGCCCGTGTAGGGAACGCCCATCGCGTCGAGCTTCGCCTGGACGCCGCCGTCCTCGCCGTAGGCGCCGTGCAGCGCGATGAACGCGGCCTCGGCGCCCGCGGGCCACTCGAACGCGTTCGTCGCGCGGTCCAGCTCGACCGGAACCGCGTCGTAGCCCGCCTCGCGCAGCGCGCCGAGCACGGCGCGGCCGGACAGGAGCGAAATCTCCGCCTCGCTCGAGGCGCCGCCCATCAGGACGGCCACGCGCCTGAAACGCTTCGTCGCCATCGCCGCGCCTCCCTAGTCCATGCGCGTCCGCGGCGCGGAGAGGCCCGCCGGCCGCGCGCTCGGCGCCGCCTCGCGGATGGCCGACCCCCAGAACGCGGGGTCGGAGAACAGGTCGAGCACCGACTCGCGCCGCGAGTAGCGCACGTAGCGCGGCGACTTGCCGCCGAAGTAGGAGCGCAGCTTCTCGGTCGCCTCCTCCAGCTGGCCCGTCTGGTCCACGAGGCCCTCCTTGAGCGCCTGCGACCCGAGCAGCAGCCGGCCGTCCGCGACCTGCTTGACGCGGTCCTCCTCCAGGTGGCGGCCCGTCGCCACGATGCGCACGAAGCGCGCGTGCAGCTCGTCCACCATGCCCTGCAGCATGCGGCGCTGGTCGTCCGTGAGGTCCTCGAACGGGCTCATCGTGTTCTTGTTCCTGCCCGAGACGATCGACACGGCGCGCACGCCGTTGCTCTCCGCGAGCTGCCGCACGTTGAAGCCCTCCATCTTCACGCCGATGGAGCCGGTGAGCGTCGTGTCGCCCGCGACGATCCAGTCCGCCGCGGCGGCCACGTAGTAGGCGCCGCTCGCCGCGGTCGCGCCGAGGCGCGCCACGACGCGCCGCCCTTCGCCCGACGTGCGGAAGCGGCGCAGCGCGTCGTGCAGCGTGTCGCTGGCCGTCATCTCGCCGCCGGGGCTGTCGATGTCCAGCAGGATGCCCGACACCTCCGGATCGGCGGCCGCGAGACGGATCTGCCGCAGCGCCTCCGCGGCCGAATCGTTCTCGGGCCCCCACGACGCCGCGCGCGCCGAAATCTCCCCGCGCAGCGGCACGTAGAGCACGCGCGGCGCGTCCCGGTGCGGCGTCCCCGCCGCCGGATCGAGCGCCTTGAGCTCCGTCTTCTCGAACGGGTCGTCCGCGGAGCTGGCGCTCGCGTTCGCGATCCGGTCGCGGATTCCGAGGACGAACGAGAACGCCGCCAGCACGACCAGCACCGAAAAGACGAACGAGAGCAGCAGGCAACCGTGCCACGCCTGCGCGAAGCGTTCGCGCGCCGTGCGCCGGGGCGCGGGCGGGGCGGGTCGCGGAGGCAGCGGACGTTGTTTTCATCGGGGAGCCTTTCTTGTT
>CADBEF010000014.1 GCA_902793555.1 uncultured bacterium
GCCGCGCGGTCGTCGCGGCCTACTGGGACGACGCGCGCAACCTCTTCGCGGAGAATCCCGAGCACACGAAGTTCATCGAGCACACGCAGTGCATGGCCGTGATGGGCGGGTTCGTGCCGGTCGGACGCGAGGCCGCGCTCGGCGAGGCGCTCGCCACGGCGGAGGACCTCGACCGGACGAGCGTCTACTACCGCTCGTACCTCATCGACGCCTTCCGCGCGCTGCACCGTCCGCTCGACCTGTACCGCTGCTTCGACCTGTGGTTCACGCTCGAGCCGCTCGGCATGAAGACCGTGCTGGAGCAGCCCGAACCGACGCGCTCGGACTGCCACGCGTGGGGCTCGCACCCGATGTACCACGTGCTCGCGTCCGTCGCCGGCATCCGTCCTGCGGCGCCCGGCTTCGCGGCGGTGCGCATCGAGCCGCAGCCCGGTCCGCTCACCGAGCTGCGCTGCGCCGTGCCGCATCCGTCGGGGCTTGAAATCCGCCTCGACCTCGCGCGCGGCGCGGACGGCCGCTGGCACGGCGAAGTCTCCACGCCGCCGGACGTGCCCTTCGAGCTCGTCCTGAACGGCGAAACGGTCCGCCGTCCCGGCGGCGCGCTCCGCGTCTAGCGGCGCGGCGCCGGTGCAAGGAAAAGCCCCGCAAACACGGACGTCTGCGGGGCTTCTCGAATGGTGGGAGTAGAGGGATTCGAACCCACGACCCAGTGATTAAGAGTCACTTGCTCTACCAGCTGAGCTATACTCCCGGCGCAAAAAAATTGGAGCGAGCTAAGGGATTCGGACCCTCGACATCTACCTTGGCAAGGTAGCGCTCTACCACTGAGCTAAGCTCGCTCGTTTGCGTGAAAGCGAGGGGGAGTCTAGTAAAACGGCCGGGGAAATGCAAGCGTTTTTTTCCGCGACCCGCCGACCTTGCCTTTTGGCCCCACGCGGCGTAGAATCCCGCGCCGTTCCGAACGAAACGGAGTTTCCATGAAAATCTGCCGCACGAAGAAGTCCCTGTCCGCCCTGTCCGCCGCCTGGCACCGGGCCGGGGAGACCGTCGCCCTCGTCCCCACGATGGGCTATCTGCACGAGGGGCACCTGTCGCTCGTCCGGCTCGCGAAGAAGAAGGCCCGGCGCGTCGTCGTGTCCGTCTTCGTGAACCCCACGCAGTTCGGCCCGAACGAGGACTTCGCGCGGTACCCGCGCGACGAAAAGCGCGATTTCGCGCTCCTGCGCGCCGAGGGCGTCGACGCCGTCTTCGCGCCGACGCCGGCGGAGATGTACGGCGCGGACGCGACCGTTTCGCTCGTCGAGTCGAAGCTCTCCAAGGTCATGTGCGGCGCGTTCCGGCCGATCCACTTCGCCGGCGTCCTCACGGTCGTGCTCAAGCTCTTCAACGTCTCCCGCGCGGACGTGGCGGTGTTCGGCCGCAAGGACGCGCAACAGCTCGCGGTGATCCGCCGCATGGTGCGGGACCTGGACGTGCCGGTGAAGATCGCCGGCGCGCCGCTCGTGCGCGAGAAGGACGGCCTCGCGATGTCGTCGCGCAACACATACCTTTCGCCCGCCGAGCACGCGCGGGCCCTCGCGCTGCACGAAGCGCTCGACGCCGCCGAAGCGGACTGCCGGGCCGGCAAGACCGACCCGAAGCGCGCGGTCGCGAAGATCGGAAAGGCGCTCGCGAAGGCGTGCGACAAGGTCGACTACGCCGTGGCGGTGGACGCCGACACGCTCGAGCCCGTGAAGAAGCTCGGCCCGAACACGCTGCTCGCGGTCGCGGCGTACGTCGGCAAGACGCGCCTCATCGACAACCACCTGCTCTAGCGGGCGGGCGGCAGTCGGCGGGCGGCGCGGTCCGCCAGCGGGAAGACGAGGCGGAAGCAGGCGCCCTGGCCGGGGCGCGAGCTCACGTCGATGCGGCCGCCGTGGTCCTCGACGATGCGCTTCACGATCGCCAGGCCGATGCCGTGGCCGCCCGCGCGGCCGCTGTGGAACGGCTCGAAGAGCTTGACGAAGTCCTCCGGCGGGATGCCCGTCCCGCTGTCGCGGAAGGAGACCGAGAGGTCGCGGTCGTCCGCGGAGAGGCCGATCGCGAGAAGGCCGCCGTCCGGCATCGCCTGGAGCGCGTTCTTGACGAGGTTGAAGAACACGCGCTGCAGCTGGCTCGCGTCCGCGCGGATGGCCGGGAGCGACGCGGGGTGGTCCACCTCGATCCGGACCGAGCGCTCCTGGACGTCCGCGCGCAGGACCTGGAGCGACTTCTCGAGCACGGCCAGCACGTCGCACTTCTCCAGGTTCGGCGCGCCGTTGCGCAGGGCGTTGAGGAACTCGGAGAGGATGCCGTCGAGCCGGGCGATCTCGTCGCGCGCCACGCGGACGTAGTCGGAGAGCTCCTCGCGGTCGGCCTCGTCCGGAAGCTTCTTCACGGAGCGCTCGAGCAGCTGCAGGTGGATGCCGAGCGCGTTGAGCGGGTTGCCGATCTCGTGGGCGAGCGAGGCGGCGAGCATGCGGACGGCCTGCATGCGCTCGCTTTCGAGCGCGGCCTGGGCGTCCTCGCGCTCGCGGGTGACGTCGCGCAGCATCGCCACGACGCCCGCGCCGTCCTCGAGCGGAAACGCGCGCACCGAGAGCACGCGCCGCTGCGGGCGGAACACCTCCACCTCGGCGGTCGAGATGCGCGCGCCGCCGTCCGGCTCCGCGCCGGCGAGGGCCGCCCAGTCCACGTCGGGCAGGTATCGCTCCATCGGGCGCGAGCGCTGCCGCGACAGCTCGAAGCCGAGCATCTCCTCGGCGGTGCGGTTCGCGTAGTCGAGGTTGCCTTCGGGGGTCACGACGAGGACGCCCTCCTGCACGGACTGCAGCACGGTCTCGAGGAACCCGCGCCGCCGCGCGAGGAAGGCCAGCTTCTGGTCGACGTTCGATTCGCTCATGTCGCCTCCTTCGGGCCGCGGCGCGGGGCGACGCCCCACGCGGCGAGCTTGCGGTGCAGGGTGCGGCGGTTGATGCCGAGCTCGTCCGCGGCCTTGGAGCGGTTGCCGCCGGCGCGCTCGAGCGCCGCGAGGATCTGGCGCTTCTCGGCGTCGGCGAGCGATTCGCCCGCGACCGCGCCGGCGGGGGCGGTTTTCGCCGCGCCTTCGGCGCCCGCGCGGATCTCCGGCGGCACGTCCGCGACCGTGATCACGTCGCCGCGCGAAAGGACGGTCATGCGCTCGACCGCGTTGCGCAGCTCGCGGACGTTGCCGGGCCAGGGGTAGGCCTGCAACAGCGCGAGGGCGGCCGGCTCGATGCCCTTCGGGGCGCCCGAGCCGGACTCGGACGCGAACCGCTTGAGGAAGTGGTCGCAGAGCATCGGGATGTCGCCCGCGCGCTCCGCGAGCGTGGGCATGGAGATCGTCACGACGGCGAGCCGGTAGTAGAGGTCTTCGCGGAAGCGCCCGGCGGCGACCTCGGCCTTGAGATCGCGGTTCGTGGCCGCCACGATGCGGAAGTCCGCGCGGAGCGTCTCGCTCCCGCCGACGCGCTCGAACGACCGCGTCTCGAGCACGCGCAGGAGCTTGACCTGCACTTCGGGGGCGATTTCGCCCACCTCGTCGAGGAAGAGCGTGCCGCCGCCGGCCTGCTCGAAGCGGCCGCGGCTTTGCGCGATCGCGCCCGTGAAGGCGCCCTTTTCGTGGCCGAAAAGCTCGCTTTCGAGCAGGGTGGGCGAGAGCGCCGCGCAGTGTACGGCCACGAACGGGCCGGACGCGCGCGGCGAGAGGTGGTGGATCGCCTGCGCGACGAGTTCCTTGCCCGTGCCGCTCGGCCCCTGGACGAGGACCGTCGCCATGGACGGCGCGGCCTGGCGGATCACGTCGAACACGCGCTCCATCGCGGGGGACGAGCCGACGATGTTTTCCAGCCCGTAGCGGGCGTCGAGCCGCTGCCGCAGCTCGCGGTTCTCGCGTTCGAGAGCGCGGGTGCGGAGCGTCCGCGCCAGCACGATGTCGAGCTGGTCGAGGTTGACCGGCTTCGTGAGGAAATCCGCCGCGCCGAGCTTCATCGCCTCGACCGCCGTCTCGACGGAACCATAGGCCGTGAGCAGGACGCACGCCATTCGCGGGTACTTCTCCCGCGCCGCCTGCAGCAGCTCCAGTCCGCTGCCGCCCGGCATCCGGACGTCGGAGAGCATCACGTCCGCCGGCGCTTCCGCCAGGCGCGCCAGCGCGGCGTCCTTGGACTCGGCCGTCCGGACGCTCCATTCGCGCCGCAGCGCCATCGCCAGACCCTCGCGCGTGTTGCGCTCGTCGTCCACGATCAAAATCGACGGCTTGCTTCCGGTTGCGACATTTCGCCCCGCAGCCGCGTCGTTTTTACCCAATTGGTTTTCCATGCGACAAATTCTACCACAACCGCCTCCCTTCTCGCAAGCTCGTGAACTTTTTAAGGGGTCTGTCCCCTTAAGCAGGTTTCGGGATGCGAAGATAAGATCCCGTCACTTGACAGGGTTGGGAAAATTGCGGAGAATGGCCGCCCATGAAGGAATACGGTTCGTTGTGCAAGGGCGCGTTCTTCGCGCTGCTGCTCGTCGACTTGGCGCTTTCGCTCCAGCCCCACGCGACGGTGGACGCGATGTACCCGCCCGAAGTCCAGGCGTGGGACTTCGCCGTCCATGCCGCGATGTACGCCGCTCTCGCCGGTCTCGGTTGCATGGCGTTCGTCTCGCGAGACCCCGGGGCGTGGCGGGGTCGTCTCGTCGCCGCCCTCGCGCTTGCCTGCCTCGGCGCCGTGCTGGAGCTCCTCCAGGCCACGCCCGTCGTCGCCCGTTCCTGTTCGCTCTCCGATGCGCTCCACAACACCGCCGGCGCGTTCGCCGGCGCTTTTCTGGCGCCCGCGCGTTTTCTTCGTCCGTCCGCGGCGTTTCGTGGTAGAATCCCGGGCCGTCCCGAGAGCTGAACGATGAACGAAACGATCGACCGGAAAACGCAAACGGACACGGGCGCGCCGGAAGACACGGCGCGCCGGCGGCGCATCGTGCGCGTCACGGTCGCCGGCGCGGCCGTGAACGCCGCGCTCGCGGCGGGGAAGCTCGCGGCCGGCGTGTTCGGCCACTCGTCCGCGCTCGTCGCGGACGCCGCGCACTCGCTCTCCGACCTTGCGACGGACGCCGCGGTGCTGCTGTTCGTGCGCGTCTCGTCGCGTCCGCCGGACGAAGACCACGACTTCGGGCACGGCAAGTTCGAGACGTTCGCGACCTTCTTGATTTCCATGGCGCTGTTCGGCGTCGCGTTCGGGTTGCTGCGCGACGCCGGCGTCCGCGCGCTCGCCGCGTGGCGGGACTCCGCCGCGGCGCAACCGCCCGCCGCGGTCGCTCTCGTGGCGGCGGCCGTTTCCGTCGCGGCGAAGGAGCTGCTCTACCGCTGGACGCGCCGCGAGGGCGAACGTCTCCGCGCGCCGGCCGTCGTCGCCAACGCGTGGCACCACCGCTCGGACGCCCTGTCGTCGGTCGGCGCGCTGGCGGGCGTGGCCGGCGCGCGCCTGCTCGGGCCGTCCGGCGCGTTTCTCGACCCGCTCGCGGGGCTGGCCGTGGCCGCGCTCGTGGCGGCGTCCGCCTGGCGGCTGGCCGCGCCGGCGGTCGGAGAACTGCTCGAAAAATCGCTGCCCGCGGCGGAAGAAGCCGCCATCCTGGCGCTCGTGGCGACCGATCCGGCGATCCGCGACCCGCACAACCTCCGCACGCGCCGCATCGGCGCCGGCATCGCCGTCGAAGTGCACGTCCGCGTCGACCCGGAGCTGTCCGTCCGCGCCTCGCACGCCATCGCGCAGGGCGTGGAAGACCGCCTCCGCGCCCGCTACGGCCGCTGGGCGCACGCGATCGTGCACGTCGAACCGTTCGAACCCGCTTCGTAGGAGGCAGATTCCGCCATGGAAACGATCGCCGTTTTTCTCGAAAACAAGGTTTCCGTCTTTGCGCCCACCGACGCACAGGTCGAGCGCTTCCGCGGGCTGCTGCCGGCGGGCCGGCGCGTCGTCCTCTGCCGGTCGGAGGACGCGTTCCTCGCCGCGCTTCCGGAGACGGACTACGCGCTCGTCTGGACGTTCCGGCAGGACTGGTTCGCTCTCGCGCCGCGGCTGCGCGCGGTGTGCACGCCGGCGGCGGGGCGCGACTACTTCCGCGTCGTCCCGCCGCCGGGCGTCGAACTTCGCTACGGGTCGTTCCACGGCGCGATCATGGGCGAAACGGCCGCGGCCGCGGTGCTCGGGTTCGCGCGCGGCCTGCTGCCGTTCGCCTCGCTCATGCGCGCGGACGGCGGCGCCGCCGCGTGGCCTCGCGACGCGTTCGCGCCCGTCGCCCGCCGCGTGGCGGGGTCCCGGGCCGTCGTGCTCGGCTTCGGCCACATCGGGCGCGCCGCGGGCGAACGGCTCCACGCGCTCGGCGTGCGCGTGACCGGCGTCTCGCGCGGCGAGCACCCGGCGCCGGACTGGTTCGGGCCGGAGGACCGGCTCGCGACGGCGGCGGCGCTGGACGACGTCCTGCCCGAGGCCGACCACCTGCTCTGCTTCCTGCCGTCCGGCCCGGAGACGGACCGCCTGCTCGACGCCCGACGCCTCGCGCTCCTCAAGCCGACGGCGTTCCTCTGCAACTTCGGCCGCGGCAACCTGGTCGACGAAGCCGCGCTCGCGGCCGCGCTCCGCGCCGGGCGCCTCGGCGGCGCGCTTCTGGACGTGTTCGCGGAGGAGCCGCTCCCGGCGGACTCGCCGTTGCGCGCCGCCCCGCGGTGCTGGCTGCTGCCGCACGCGTCGGCGTTCGCGCCGGACTACCTCGACCTCTACTTCGAGGAATTCGCGAGGACCGTCTCGTAGACCTTGCGGAGTCCGTCTTTGAAGACGCGGAAGTTGTACTTCTCGTCGACGAGGGCGCGGCAGCGGCGGGCGAGGGCGTCGCGGGCGGGGCCGTCCTTGGCGAGCTCCGCCACGGCGGCGCCGAAGGCGGCCGGCTCGGGCGGGGCGAGGCGGGCGACCGTCTCGTCGAGGATGAGGCGGTTGGCCGGGTGGTCGGTGGCGACGATGCCGCGGGAGACCTTGAGGTAGTCGAGCAGCTTGAGGGGCGTGTTGAGGCCCTGGATGCGCGGCGAGAGGAGCAGGTCCGAGGCCGCGAGCCAGCACGGAAGCTCGTCCGGCGGAATCTTGCCGACGAACGACACGCGGTCTTCGCATCCGGCCGCGCGCATCTGCGCGGTCCGCTCCGCGATCTCCTCCGGCGTGCCGCCGACGATCGCGAAGCGCAGCTCCGGCGCGGCCTTCACCGCGACGGGGATCGACGCGAACAGCAGGTCGATGCCCTGGTAGGACGCGAACGAGCCGACGTAGGTCGCGACGATTTCGCCGGGCGCCCTCTCGAGCTTCCGGCGCGCGGCGCGCGTGCCTCCGGCGTCCGGCTCGACGAGCGAGGACGGGATGTCGCTCACGCAGAACGCGGGCGTCCCGCAGCCGAGCTCCTCGACCTGGCGCACGAGCGCGGGGCCCGTGCCGACCACGGCGTCCGCGTGGCGCATGACGAACCGTTCGACGCGCCGGTACATCCGGATCAGCAGGCCGGACTTGTAGCTCCCCGCGTCGCTGTGCTTCTCGAAGACG
The DNA here is from genome assembly GCA_902793555.1 of uncultured bacterium. Lineage (GTDB taxonomy): Bacteria > Verrucomicrobiota > Kiritimatiellia > RFP12 > UBA3636 > UBA3636. The sequence continues at coordinate 7,605 of CADBEF010000014.1, forward strand.
GCCTTCGCGCCGGCGAGGCGCGCGAGGGCCCACGCGAGCAGGCCGCAGTCCTCGACGCCGTGCACGACGTCGTAGTGCCGGCGGCAGATCATCCCGAGCGCCTCGAAGAACATCACGAGGTCGAACGCCAGCTTGAGGGGGGAGGGCCCGATCGAAATCTTCTTCGCGAAGAAGAGATTCGGCGCGCGCAGGATCCGGACGCCCTCCACCGGCTTGTCCTCTCCGATCGGAAGGGTGAGGAAATCGACGGCGAAACCGTTTTCCGCGAGCGCGCGGACGTCGAAGCCGAGGCGGATCGGCGAACCCCGCCACTGGAAGTAGGGCTGGGAGGCGAGAAACAAGACGCGTTTCATGGCGGCGGATTCTAGCACACGGAGTTCCCCGCCGCAATCCGCCGCGGCCGCGCGCGCGACGCGCGAAATTCCGCTTGAGCCCGGGCCGCGTTTTTGGTACGATTCAAGTGTCCCGCGGATGGAACCGCGGGCCGCACCCCCTTCCCGAAAACGCCCATGAAACGTTTCGAATACGTCGCGGCCGACGCATCCGGCCAGGAACAGCGCGGCCTCGTCGAGGCCAACGACATGGCGGAAGCGCAGCTGGCGCTCCGCCAGCACGGCCTCACGCCCCGCAGCATCGTGCCGGAGGGAGCCCGCCCCGGCTCCAAGAAGAAGAAGGGCGGCGGCTTGAACATGGAGCTCAAGATCCCCATGCCCAAGTTCCTGCGCGGCAAGGTGAAGACGAAGGACCTCACGGTCCTGACGCGCCAGCTGGCCACGCTCGTCGACTCCGGCCTGCCGCTGCTCCGCGGCCTGCGCATCCTGGCCAAGCAGGCGACGACCCCCGCCGTGAAGGAAGTCCTCCAGAAGATGTGCGAGGCGGTCGAGGGCGGCTCCAACTTCTCCGAGGCGCTCGCCCAGCACCCCAAGACGTTCGACCAGCTCTACATCAACATGGCGAAGGCGGGCGAAGCCGGCGGCTCGCTCAACGAATCGCTCGGGCGCCTGGCGGACATGCTCGAAAAGGGCCAGAAACTCAAGAGCAAGATCAAGTCGGCCATGACCTACCCGACGGTGGTCCTCTGCATCGCGCTCGGCATCACCGCGTTCCTGATGGCGACGGTCATCCCGCAATTCGAGAAGCTCTTCAAGGACATGCTCGGCAAGAACGCCCAGCTGCCCGCGATCACGCAGTTCGTCGTCGGGATTTCGAACAACTTCGTGACCTACGCGGTCCCGATCGTGTTCGGCGTCGTCGCGCTCGTGCTCCTGGTCCGGATGGCTGGCAAGACGGCCAAGGGCCGCTACGCGATCGACTTCGTGAAGCTCAAGGCGCCGGTCTTCGGCGAAATCATGCGCAAAGGCGCCATCGCGCGCTCGACGCGCACGCTCGGCACGCTCATGTCCTCGGGCGTCCCCGTCCTGCAGGCGCTCGACATCGTGCGCGACACGTCCGGCAACGCCGTGATCGCCAAAGCCTACCAGGACATCCACGACGCCGTGAAGGAAGGCGAGAACATGACGCCCCCGATGGAGGCCTCCAAGCAGTTCCCGCCGATGGTCGTCTCGATGGTGGACGTCGGCGAGGAAACCGGCTCGCTGCCGGACATGCTCACCCGCGTGGCCACCACCTACGACGGCGAGGTGGACGACGCGGTCAACGCCATGACGTCGATCATCGAGCCGATCATGATCGTGTTCCTCGCCGGCATCGTCGGCACCATCGTCATCGCGATGTTCTCGCCGCTCATGGGCCTGCTCACCAAGCTCGGAGGCTAGCGCGCCGTGAAGAAAGCCGGTTTCACCCTCATCGAACTAATGGTCGTGATCCTCGTGATCGCGCTCCTGGCCGTCATGGTCTTCCGCATGGTCGCGGCCGTCGGCAAGGGCAACGACAAGGCCGCCACGCGCGCGACGCTCGAAAAGGTCAGCCACGCGCTGGAGGAGTTCAAGGCCCAGTACGGCAAGTACCCGCCCGTGCCCAGCTACGGGTCGGGGCAGCCCATGGGATACGAATTCCCCAACCGCGCCAGCCGCGGCTGGGGCGACAACCCCGAAGCGACGGCCAAGCAGTTCCTCAACTACGAAAAAACCGGCGGCGAAATCCACTGGGGCAACGGGAACAACTGCGGCATATTCTACACGTTCGGGCTCGTGTCCTTCTTCCTGCCCCGCTACAACAAGACGGCCGAAATGGGACCGCAGAACCTCACGGGCGTCGGCACGACGGGACAGCACGGGGACGGATCGCTCGCCCAGTGGAGGAGTTTCAACAAGAAGGTTTCCACCCGGATCGGCGATTCGGCCAAGGACCTGAACGCCTCCCGCAAGATGCTGCCCTACCTGGACGGCGGCATCGACGCGTACGGCAACATCGACTACGGCATCATCCACCGCGGGGAAAGCGGGGCCCGCACGCTCAACTGCAGCGCCGTCGAAATCGTCGTGACCAACTACTATTACACGATCCTGGACGCGTGGGAACGCGAAATCCAGTACGTCTCCCGTCCCCCGTACGAATCCTACGTCCTGCGCTCCGCCGGGCCGGACGGTTCGTTCGGCAACGAAGACGACATCATCGCCGGGCGGGGGGACTAGCGGCGCGCCGGCGCGAGCGAAGAAACGAAAACGAAGAATGGAACACGGCCTTCCGGAACCCCGGACTTCAAAGAACATGAAAAAATCCGCTTTCACCCTCGTCGAACTGCTGGTCGTCATCGCCGTCATCGGAATCCTCGCCGGTCTCATGGTTCCGCTCGTGCAGGGCATGCACAAACGCGCCTTGACGACCGAGGCCAAGGAACTGTGCACCCAGGTCGCGGACGCCTGGGCCCTGCTGCCCGTCGACTACGGCCGGTTCCCGCTCAAGGAGCTGGTCGCGACCGAATCCCGCCGCGGCTTCGCGACCTCGCCGGGCGCCACGTCCTGGGAATACCAGGGCGACCTCGCGTTCGCGATGTCGCCGGGCGCCGGCAACGTCCTCAATTTCTGGAATCCCAAAAGCCCGCTTCCCCTGACCGACAACAAGGCCTACCCCCAGGATCTCAAGAAAGCCAAGGTCAACTGGACCGGGTCCGAACCGCCCGACCAGGACGAAGTGGACAAGTGGAAGCCCGACACGCGGTTCGAGCGCAGCACCGCCCAGAAACGGTTCGGCGTCTTCCCGATGGGCAGCCGCAGCGACGATGCGGACGGCGACCGCGCGGTCGACCGGCCGGTGGCCAACGACTGCATCGTGGTCGTCATGATCGACGCGGACGGCGACGGAGTCGTCCGCCCGAAAAAGTACTGGCTTCCCGGCGAGTCGGGCGTTCCGTCCGGCGACGAGGGCGAGACGGAGGAAATCCGCAGCCGCGCCGTCGCCTGGTGCAAAGTGGCCCGCGCCAACGGGCAACTCGTCTTCTCGTGGAAATGAACGACATGAAACGCTCCGGCTTCACCCTCATCGAGCTGCTGCTCGTCATCGCCGTCATCGGAATCCTGTCCGGGCTGCTCTTCACGGGCGTGCTCGGGCTCGTCGGCCAGTCGCGCAACGCCGCGAACAAGGACAACGCGGCCCTGCTTTCGGCCGCCATCATGGAGTACTGGCACGACCAGGGCCGCTGGCCCATCCCCCCCGGCCACAAGCCGAAGAAGGTCGACCGCAAGACGATCACCCCCACGTACGTGGAAGGAAGCCAGGAACACGAAGTGTCCGGGATGGACTACGAGGTCTACCAATACAAGCTCGTCTACGGCGCGCTGGACGCGAACGGCCACATCAAGGACAACGGAAACGGCCGGGAACAGAGCAACAACGACACGATCGTCAAGATCCTGCTCGACGCCAAGGTCGGCAAGCTCAAGGAACCGAAGAGCTACATCGATCTCGCTCCGTTCATCACGGTCCCCTACGACGACAACGCCAATCCGAACGCCATCACGTACCCGATCGAAGACGTCGTGTCGGCCCGCGGTCTCGAAGAGGCGGTCAAGCAGGGCAAGGTCAAGGCGCCGCTCCTGTTCCGCTCCAAGTTCATCCGGTGCCCCAAGTGCAAGAAGCTCTACCCGCAGGGCGGCGGCCGCCGCACGTGCGACAACCGCGAATGCGAGTACTTCAAGAGCCAGGGCAAGTTCTACCGTTTCAAGGCGGCCGAACTCAAGGGCAACGCGGAGGGGGCCAAACCCTACGTGATCACGTTCGACTTCCTCAACAACAAATGCGACGTCACGATGCCATGAGAAGATCCGGTTTCACCATTCTCGAACTCATCGCCGTGATCGGCATCATGGCCGTGATCGCCACGGCCGTGGTCGGCGGGTTCTCCGGCATGATGAAGGGCGTGGCGCACCGCAACGCGTCCGATTCCGTCCGGCGCGCGCTCAACCTCGCCCGCCAGGAGGCCTGCGTCGACGGCAACGACGCCTACTTCTATCCCGTCGACGTGAACTGCTACGCGATCGTCCGCCGTGCCGGCGTGGTCACGTCCAGCGACACGGGGACCCGCGACGTCCAGTACGGCGACAAGCTCAAGATCAAGAGCGTTTCGCTCGGCAGCGGCGGCAAATGGATCGTCGACGAGTTCGCCGACCTGTCCGACTCGACGGAATCGTTCGTCGTCGACGAAACGATGGACAACGCCGACCTGCTCGAAACCTTCAAGGACTACGCAGGTTCGATGGTGTTCGACATGGACGACGGCGTCTACGCCGACGTCGCCTACCCGCCGTACCGCGACAAGAACATCGACGCCTGGGTCTTCGGCGTCAAGAACGCGGGCAGCTCGTTCAACGCGAACGACGAGTACGGCTGGGTCACGCACCCGATCCAGAGCCTGCCGCAGGGGTACGTCTTCAAGGGAACCTACAACGCGTCCACCGGCGAGTACAAGCCCCGGCACGGCATCTACGTCCACTTCAACGCGGACGGGTCGCACGACGCGTCGAGCCAGAGCTCCATCACGCTCGAACGGCCGGAAAACGGCGAAACGATCGTGATCAAGATCACCGCCGCCGGCGGGATTTCGGAGGAATGAACGGCATGACGGAACATCCGGAAACCGCGCCGCGCGCCGCGCGCCGCCGCCGCCGCGAGGGCGGCTTCTCCCTCGTCGAGGTCGCCCTCGCGCTCATGGTGGCCGCCGGCGGCATGGTCGCCGTCTTCCAGCTCTTTCCCGCCTCCATGCGGCAGGGCGTCTCCTCGCGCACCGACATGAAGGGCGCGCTGTTCGCCTCGACCGTCCTGGAGACGATCGCGGGCAACGTCCGCCAGATCGACGACATCAAGGTCTGGAACGATCCGAAGAGCTGGTGGGGAATCGCCCGCAACGGCCTGGACGTTCCGGCATGGAACAACCGCTACACGGCCGCGCAGTTCCGCACCGCCGCGAAAAACTCCGACACGGGGCTGGACGAATTCTCCGCCGCGACGACCGACGTGGCGATCCGCTATCCGGCCACGGTCGACAACGACTACAAGGACGCCGTCCTCTACTTCGGCCGCGAGAAGCCCGAGGTCGACACGGAAGACCCCACGCCGCCCCAGTACCTGATCCGCCTCGAGACGATCCGGCGCAAAGCCTATGGCGTGGGAGGGTCCTCGCGCATGCCGAACCGCTACCTCGTCACGCTCGTCTCGTCCCCCAACGCCCAGCCGCAGATTTTCGTCCACGAGCAGGTCTACTCGCAGGAATACTTCTTCCTCCACCGCCCGTAGCCCCTCAACCTTTCAACCGTTTCGACCCGTGACCATGAAGAGAACCGAAGGCTTCACCCTCATCGAAGTGATGGTCGCCACGACCATCCTCCTGATGATGACCGTCATGATGGGCGCCCTCTTCCGGCAGGCGACCTCCGCGTGGGACGCGGGCAACGTGCAGGCCGAAGGCGGCATGATCGTGCGCGGCGTCGTCGGCGCCATCACGCGGGACCTCGCCACGGCCGTCGACGCCCGGGCCTACGGCGAGAGCGCCGCGTTCACGTGTTCCGGCAACGCCCTCGAATTCGTCTGTCTCAAACCGCCCGGCAAGGTCGGAAAGACGTCCGTCGGCGTGCCGCACAAGATCAAGTACAACGTCGGCACGACCGTCAAGCGGACGGACAAGGTCCGGAACGCGGCGGGGGCGTGGATCGACAACGGACCGCAGCCGACCACCCTCTACGACGGAAACGGGAGCGATTTCTATTCCGCCAAATTCTCGCTGGAAGCGCTCTCCATGCCCGACAAGAGGACGACCAATCCGAACTCGAGCGATTCCGACCGGTCGGACTTCGAGGACGACGACTTCGTCTGGAACGGCCCGCCGTCCGTGAAAGTCACGCTCAAACTCACGCAGGACGGCTCGTTCTCGGGACTGAGCGTCCGTTCGCGGGGCCCCAACGGCATCCCGGGCGCGGAGGACGGAGGCGACGACGACGACATCGTCGTGAAGTAGGGAAAGGAAGGCAACCCCGATGAAAGACACCGAACGCCGGCGCCGGACGAAAGCGGGCTTCACCCTCGTCGAGATCCTCGTGGTGATCTGCGTGATCACCATCCTGATCGGACTGACGGCCAACGCGACCTTTTCGGCCCGCCAGAAGGCCTACAAGGCGACCGCCACGCAGGAGTGCGAACAGATCGCGTCGGCCTTCAAGGCCTACTGGCTCCGCTGGCAGAAATGGCCGACGACCGCGTCCTCGTGGACGCCCCTGGACAAAAGGAACATGGCCGAACTGCTCGGCAAGGACGAGGAAAAGACCGTCTATCTCGCCCTCGACGACGACAAGTTCGAAGCGGACGGAACGTACGTCGACCCCTGGGGCAACCCCTACGAGATCGTCATCGATCCCAAGAGGAACATCGTCCTGGAGGAAGTCTTCGAAGCGGTCGCCTCGTTCCCGAACCAGTACTCCTCCTACTACGACGCGTCCGCGCCCTACATCCAGTGAAGACAGCCATGCGAACGGTTTCCTCCTCCCTTTCCCCGGCCCTTCGGCGGTCCGGCGGCCGGCGCTCCGGGTCGGCCCTCTTCATCGTGCTCGGCCTGCTCGCCGTGCTGATGCTGCTCGGCGTCTCGTTCTCCGTGTTCGTCCAGACCGAACACGCCGGCAGCACGAACCTCAAGAATTCCCTCGTCGCCCGCCAGGCGCTCAACACCGCCATCGGCCGCGTCATGGAGGCGATCGACCTCTCGTTCGGCAGCCCGTCCAACAACTGGCCCGTCTGCGTGTGGCCGCAGGCGTGGCTCGCCTCGTCCGAATTCGAATGCCAGGACTACTACCAGTCCGAAATCCTCCCCGACGGCGAAGTGCCCGCCGCCCAGGTCCTGACGGCCGACGCGGCCAAATACCTCACGCCGGCCCAGAAGGCGATGGCCAAGAGCGCGGCCTGCGGCTGGGCGCCCGTCTACGCCGCGATCGAGGCCGAAGGCCCCCGCACCGACACGGGCGGCGGCATCCTCGGCAACAAGGGCCGCGACAACGCCGACTCCGTCATCGGCCGCTACGCGTTCGTCGCGTTCGAGACGACCGGCCTGCTGGACGCCAACACCGCCGGCTCGGCCGACGGGTCCGGCCGCTCCGCCAACGCCGGCGAGGACCCCATGACGTACTGCCTGCCCACCGCGACGGAAAAGGCGAAGTACGAACACGTGACCGACAACGGAGACAACCATTTTTCGACCGAAAAGATCGAAGTCCCGCACGTGCTCAAAAACCGTTCGGGGTTCGTGTCCGCCCGGAACCGGACCAAAGATGCCGACGGCTGGCCGCAGATTCCGTCGTTCGCCGATCTGAAAACCGTCGTCGGCTCCGCTTTGGACGATACGACGCCCCCGAAGAACGGACTGACCGACACCACTGTCAAGAAGACCCCCTTCAACGCCGATCTGTTCAACACGTTCTACGCCTCGCTCGCCGACCTGGATCCGGACGGGATGCCCAAAGTATCCCTCCCGCCGGAGCATCCCGGCGAATCGGACGTCAAGCTCTTCGCCGCCCGCGGGTTCCAGGCAATGGTCAAGGTCTTCGCCAACGCCCGTGCCGACACAACCAAAAACGAAGGTATCGCCCGAAGCCGGGCTGAGAACGACGCCATCGACCAGTACACGATCTTCAACGGAGCTGGCGCGAAGAAGGAGTACAAGCTCTCTCGCGCCCGCCTCGCCACCGTCGCGATGCTCGACGCGATGGACGACGATTCGTCCCCTGGGAAATGGAGTGCCGCCAACTACAACGCCTGGCAACGCCTGCCCGACTACAACGGCGACAAGAAGCTCAAGGTGAATGCCGTCGACGCCGAGGGCCACGGGTTCCAAGTCGACGTCGCCGACACCCTGTCCGAGGTTGTCCGAGACGCTGACGCCCTTGACTTTCCCTGCACCGAGAACGTTCCGATGCTTTCGCACGTCTACGCGCAGGTTCGCTTCGGCCCCGAAAAGCTGGGCTGTACGGACCCGGACGACAAATCCACGTATTATCTGGACATCCCCGGAGGCATCGTTCTGGGGGCCGTGGCCAAGGGACAGGGAAGCTCTCCCCCCTCCGGATCCTACACGCTGACCGTCGATTGCGACTACCTTTCGTCCTCCCCGGAGGACGGTACCGTGTCGGGAACTGGGACGTCCGACGACATCGCGAACATGATCTGGGACGGAACCGACGGTCCGCACCGGAAATGGAGCTGCCCCGTTTTGCAAGACTTCCGTCCGGAATCCAAGTTTGTTTCCGTCAAACCGTTTTCCGCGACTGGATCGGATTTCATAAAGGCCGAATCCGGCGAGATCCAGTTTACCGTCCGATGCTACGCTGCGTATTATACTGGTAGCCCCAACCCACCTCCAGAGGGCTTTGACAGGACGAAGTGCATCATCACCCAAACGGATTCGCGCGCGAGGGGGGTCTACTTTTATCCTCCTACGATATGGGAGGAGGAGCATGGCAACAGGGACATGTTCCTTCCGTTTCGGTTCAAGACGTCGATCTCCGGCGTCCAACAGGTGCCGGCGCCGATCTTGTGTAAGAACGATGACCGGTCTTATTGGATCCGCGTCGACGCAGGCCTGTACCACCCTCCGACTTCCGACTTCGTCTCTTCGACTTGGCAGGCCACCATGCCGCCGCAGATGAGAAAGTTCGCTTGGGGTTGGGCGATGTGCTGCGATCCCGCCTTCGCATTCGACACGACCTCCCTCCGGAACTCCAACGGCAGGATTCAGGGACATACCGGTCCCAATTTCTGGGTCAACAACATGGCCGTGAACTCGGGATACAAAGGAGCCGAGGCCCAGATTATGAAACCGTTGCTCGACCAGATGAAGGACGACAGCCGGGCGAAGACGGCGCTGACTTCCAGCACGGACTGGAACTATCTGCAGACAAGTTGGCTTTTCAACGACGCCTTCTACGACGGCGACACCAAGAATTTCCGGCCCATCGAACGATGGCTCTGGCGCGGCTGTTCGTTCCGGCCCGACATGCTCCATTCGGACATGGCGGATGACATGGGAGCGGAATGCAAGCCTTTCCGCATCTGGGGATCCCATGTCGACGACCAGCTGCCCGCAATCATCCCCAACAAACCCTTCACGTCTGTCGGCCAACTCGGCAATGTCCGCATCGGCCCCTACGAAACGCTCGCCACGGTCCGTACTTACCGCAGCGGAACGGGCGGCGTCACGGACTTCCATCGCGTTCTTGACTATTTCACCGCCATCCAAGACCGCTATCCGGCCTACGGCGCCGCGGGCGGTCCCACGGTGAACACGTCGACCGGCGACATCGACTACGGGGACTGCACCGAACTGTTTTCCGGCATCGCCCGCGGCCGCGTGAACCTCAACATGCCGCCGCTCGTGCGCTGGAACACCAAGAAAGCCCTGCGCGCCACGACGGACGACATGCCGCTCAATCCCCATCCGGTCATTGCCGCTCTTCGCGGGGCGAAGATCGGTTCCTCTTCCACGATTTCCTTCGATTTGGCGTCTAAGATTGCCACCAGCATTGCGGAGAGCACCGGCGAGGAGGTTGAGAACACGGACGGATTCCGCCGGACCGACGGCCAGACGTTCACTGTCCGGAAGAAAGTCGTCCGCCGCCTTTCCGACCTCGGCTGGGCAGAGTCTCCGGACAACCCGTACAACCCGGTTCTCAACCAAATCCTGTTGGATACACTCTCCACGCGGGATTCCGACGCCGAACGCGAAGGCTACATCGGAAACGCCGTCAACGCCTTCACCACCCGCGGCCAGACGTTCGTCGTCGTCATCCGCGCGGACGCCTACACGCCCCGCTACGGCGAAGAATCGTCTACCGGCGACGGAACGACGCTGGCCACGACCCACGCCGTCGTCGAACTGTTCCGCGATCCCGAATACGCCCGCTATCCCGACGGCGAACCGCTGCACGACGCGGACGGGACGCCCGTCTTCTTCCACAACTGGTACATCAAGTCGTTCCACGTGCTGTAGGCCGCTTTTCACACTTCCAGACCGATGACCCCCAAGAAGACCAAAAAGAACGGCCCGAAGGTCCTGCTTTCCTCCGGCGCGAAGAAACCCGCGAAGCTCGGCGGCCTCGGCCGCGGCCTCGACGCGCTCATTTCCCGCGACCAGACGCGCCACGTCGCCGGTCCGGCCGCCGTGCCGGCCCGGCCGGACGCGAAAACCGTCTCGGAAGTCGCCGTGGGACTCGTCGTCCCGAGTCCCTGGCAGCCCCGGCAGGACTTCGATCCGGAGGCGCTCCGCGAGCTGGCCGAATCAATCAAGGTCCACGGCATCATCCAACCGCTCGTCTGCCGCAAGGCCGCGGGCGGGACGTTCGAGCTCGTGGGCGGCGAACGCCGCCTCCGCGCCGCGCAGCTCGCCGGCCTGGCGAAGGTGCCCGTGATCGTGATCGACGCCGTGGACCGCGACGCGGCCGAGCTCGCGCTCGTCGAAAACCTCCAGCGCGAGGACCTCAACGCGATCGAGGAAGCCGAAGGCTACAAGGCGCTCGCCGAAAAGTTCTCCCTTTCGCAGGAAGAGATCGCGGACCGCGTCGGCAAGGCGCGTCCGTCCGTCGCCAACGCCCTGCGTCTGCTCGAACTGCCCGACGAGGTCAAACAGCTCGTCGGCGGCCGCCTGCTCTCCGCCGGGCACGCCAAGGTCCTGCTCGGCGTCGCGGGGGAGAAGGAGCGCGTCGCGCTCGCCCGCGAGACGCTCGAGGCCGGGCTCTCCGTCCGCGCGCTCGAGCGGCTCGTCGAGCGCCGCAGGGCCGCCGCCGCCCGCCCGCGCCGCGCGCCGTCTTCCGACATCGACCCGGCCGCTCTCAAGGACCTGCTCGCGCGGCTGCACGCCCGTTTCGGCACGCGCGTCCGGCTCGTTCCCTCCGTCACGTTCGCCAACGGCCGCCGCGGCCGCGGCCGCATCGAAATCGACTTCGCCGACAACGACGAGCTGTCGCGGCTGCTGGAAATCGTCGGGATCGACGTGAACGACTAGACCGGGCGGTCCGCGGAGGCCGCGCAACCGCGCGGCCCCCGGGACCTCCCCACCGTGGAATTACCCGAAATGGACATCCGCAAGTACGGCGATCCCGTTCTTTCGAAACCGGCGCAACCGGTTTCGGAGGTGACTTCCGAGCTCAAGGCGCTCGCGCGGGACATGCTGCAGGCGATGTACGACGCGGACGGCGTCGGGCTCGCGGCCGAACAGGTCGGCCGCACCGAGGCGCTGTGCGTGATCGACGTGCCGCCCGAGGCGCAGGGCGCGAAGTTCGCGCCGCTGAACGCCGGCGTGCCGATGCCGTGGATCCTGTTCAATCCCGTCGTGTCCGAACCCGAAGGGACCCAGCGCGGCAACGAAGGCTGCCTGAGCTTCCCCGGCGTGAGCGCGCAGGTCACGCGCGCCCTGTCGGTCCGCGTGGACTGGCTCGGCGAGGACGGCAAGCACTACTCGGCGCGCGTGCACGGGCTTCTCGCCCGCGCCGTGCAGCACGAAGTGGACCACCTGAACGGCACCGTTTTCGTCGACCGCCTCTCCCCGACGCAGCGCATGCTCGTCGCCGGCAAGCTCCGCAAGCTCAAGCGCGGGGCTTCGCAGGGCTAGTACTCGCGCTCCAGCATTTCGCGGAGCGTCTTCGCTTCGTCCGCGCGGCCGAGCTCGTCCAGGAGCGGGAGCGCTTCGCGGGCGAGGGGCGGCACGAGCTCCGGATCGTGGTAGAGCAGGCAGGTGGTGAGGAAATAGCTCGCCGCGGCGTCCTTGTCGCCGGACGCGAGCGCCGTCCGGGCCAGACCCGCGTAGGCGTGGATGCGCAGCGCCTTGAACTCGTCGTCCGAACAGCGCTCGACGGCTTTGCGGAACTGTTCGTCCGCGCCCTTCGTCTCGCCGCGCGCGAGAAGCAGCTCGGCCAGGCGCAGCGTCGCCTCGGGCAGGTATTCGGAGCGCGCGTCGACGTCGCACGCCGCGCGGAACGCGGCTTCCGCCTCCGGCGCGCGGCCGGCGGCGCGCTCGGCGCGCCCGGCGAGCGTCCAGGCGGCCTGTTTCCACGCGGGGTCGTCCGCCTGTTCCGCCATGAGACGGGCGGTGTCCGCGGCGCGCGCGAACTGCTTCGCGTCGTACTGGTGCTGGGCGAGCCACGCGAACTGGCCGGACGTGAACCGCGCGCGCACCGGGTCGGCGACGAGTTCTTCGAAGAGCTTCGCGGCCTCGTCCGACTTGCCCGCGGCCTGCAGCGTCGTGGCGAGGGCGAAGCGGGCGTCGCGGCGGACGTCGTCGCCGGGGTTCGCGGCGAGCGCGCCGCGGAACGCGGCCTCGGCGGCCGGCAGGTCGCCGTTTTCGCGCAGCACGGCGCCGCGCCAGAACAGGGCGTCCGGCTTGCGCGGACTCTTCGGGAACTCCCGCACGAGGCGGTCCAGCGCGGCGGCGGCCTCGGCCTTGCGCCCGAGCCGCAGCAGCTCGGCGCCCTGCTGGAAGAGAGCCTCGGCCACGCCGTCCGCGGCGGGGTAGTCGCGCACGTAGGTCTGCCAGTCGACGATGGCCTCGGCGCCCTTGCCGGCGGCGGACAGGGCGCTCGCGGCGGCGAGGCGCGCGGTGGGCGCAAGGGGCGAATCCGGGTGCTTGGCGGCCAGGTCGTGGAAGGCGGCGGCGGCGTCCGCGTGGGCGCCGCGGAGCCGCAGCTGGTGGCCGAGGCGGTAGAGCGCGTCGGGCGCGTCGGGATGAGCCGGAAACTCGTTGGCGAGGCGGCGGTAGTCCTGGATCGCCTCGTCCGCGCGGCCGGCGGCGGCGGCGGATTCGGCCGCGAGCCAGAGCGCGTCGGCGCGCAGCTCGGGATCGGCCAGGGCGGCGGACAGCGCGCCGAGCGCGCCCGCGCCGTCGCCGGCCTTGAACCGGCACAACGCGGCCTGGTAGGACGCGCGGGGCCGCAGCGGGGAACCGGCGGACGCCGAAGACGCGGCGATGCGCGAGAAGGCGTCCGCCGCTTCGGCCAGGCGGGAGAGCTCGAACAGGGCCTGCGCGCGGACGTAGGCCAGCTCGAGCGCGTGCGCGGCGTCCGGCGGCGGTTTCGCGGCGAGCGCGGTTTCGGCGGCGGCGAGCGCGTCCTGCGGCCGCCCCGACTTGCAGAACGCCCACGCGGCCGGGAAGCGCGCTTCGGCGGCGCGGGGATCGCCGGGGTGCTTGTCGAAGAGCTCGCGGTAGAAGCGCGCCGCGCCCGCGAAGTCGCCCGCGTCGGACAACGCCGCGCCCGCCAGGAAGAGGGCTTCCGCGGCCAGGCGCGGTTCGGGCGGGTCGTCGGCGAGCGCGCGCAACAGGGCGGTCGCGCGGCCGAGGTCGCGCTTCGGACCGGGCAGGGACAGCAGCTTGCCGAGCTGGAGGCGCGCGTAGGCGGACATGGAGCCCTCCGGGAACTCGCGCAGCTGGCGGTCGAACTCGGCGAGCGCCTCGTCGCCGCGCCCGAGCGCCCGCAGCGCGTCGCCGTGGTAGTAGAGGGCCATCTCGAGCACCTCGCCGGACGGCTTGTCCGCGAGCAGCCCCGCGTAGAGCTCCTCGGCCGCTTCGTCCAGGCCGAGCTGCGTGAACACGGCCGCGCGCTTGAAGAGGGCCTTTTCGCGGAACGGGGAGCCGGCGAATTCGGCCGCCTTCTCGTAGGCGACGAGGGCCTCTTCGCCCTTGCCGAGCATCCGGCGGGCTTCGCCGAGGCGGAACCAGGCCGCGTCCAGGCCCGGGGCGCCGGCGGGAGCGTCCGCGAGGAACGACTCGTATTCGGCCGCGGCGCGCCCGTTGAGCCCGCGCGCGAAGAGGGCGTCGGCGAACTGGAGGCGGTCTTCGGCGGCGCGGGCGTCCGCGCCCCGCGCGCACGCGGAGACGAAAAGGAAACAGGCGGCGGAAAGGGCGAACCGGTTCATGGGCGCGGATTCTAGCACGCCCCCGGTCCGGTCCGCAAGTCCGCGCGGAAGCGCGTTGCAAACGAAACGGAAACGTGATAAACTTGCAAGGCGTCGCGGCGGCTCGGCGTCGCCGCGCCGTTCGTCTTCCCCCGGTCCGGGGCGACCTCAAACAACCGACAAACGATGAAAAAACAAAGAAAGATTCCCGCGCGCGCGACCTTCGCCGCGATTGCATGTCTACTGGCTGCCGGTTGCGCGTCAACCGACCCCGCGGCCGTCGAACGCGACATCCGGAACTACACCGCGAACAAGCAGTTCGACAAGGCCCGGGACGTTCCCGTGAAGAAAGGCGCGCTGTTCATGTCGGACGAAGAGCGGGTCAAGAAACGCCTGATCAAGGAGCTGGTCAATCCGGAGGAAATCAAGTTCATCACCGACCGGATCGACAAGCAGGTCGACAAGGAGCTCGGCAAGAAGCCGGCGAACTACGAAGCCGCCCGCGACGCCATCTGGACCCGCGAACGGCCGGCCGTGCCCGAAGTGGACAAGGGCGTCGCGGAGAACCTGAACGAAATCCTTCGCGGCAAGATCAACGTGAAGCAGTTCGTGGAGATCACGAACTCCATGGAGAAGGCCGTCTCGAAATACCTCGCCGCCAAGGATTACGACGGCGCCCGCAACTACCTCTTCTCGATCAAGCCGGTTCCGGTGTATCCCGTCGAAATCGACAAGAAGCTCGCGGAAGTCGGGAAGGAGCTCGCGAAACTCGAAGTCCCGGCCGCGTCGGCGGCCGCGGCCGTCGCGGCCGCGCGGCCCGTGCTCGAAGCCGTTTTCGAGGACAAGGCGTTCGAGAAGAACGAAATCGAAGCGGGGGAGACGTTCAAGCCCGACCGCGACCTGTTCGATTCGAAACTCGACGAATTCCGCAAGACCCTTCTCGGGCGCGGCTGTTCCGAGAACGACTGCGACAAGGCCGTGTCCGCGATCCGCGACGTGGCCGATCCCGCGATCCGGGGCCTCTGGGTCCCCGTGGAGGATTCGGAAGTCCCGCCTCCGGCCGCCCTCGGTACCACGAGCCTGAACCTGCTCGTGGCCGCCCTGCGCGATCGCCAGTATTCCGAACGGGTCGTCCCCGCCGAGGTCGCCGACCGCATCAAGGCCCTCCGCAACAAGGTCGTTCCCGTTTTCAAGGCCGGCAACTACGAAGAAGCCCGCAACGTCATTTTCGGGTTCGGCACGACCGGCCGCTCCGAGGTCGACGATCCCGTGTTCGCCGTCAAGCTCGGCCTCCTCAACGGGAAGGCCAACGTCGCGATCCTCGAGAAGGCGCTCAAGGAAATCCCCGAAGCCGTGGACGCCCGGCTCGCCGAGAAGGACATTCCCGGCGCCATCGCCGTGATCGAATCGCTCCGCGACGTCCCCGCGTACGACACCGCCGTCGACGACAACCTCGACGACGCGGCCAAGGAGGCCCGCAAGCTCAAGGTTCCGGCCGCCGGCGCTAAGGCCGTCGTCCGCGACGCCAAGGGCCGCCTGTACTACGTCACGGCGCCCCGGCCCGACGAACACCGCGAAGCGCGGCTGATGAAGGCGTATCTGGAGGAGATCGCGGGCGCGCCCGCGGAGGACGACGGGAAGGACAAGCTCGACTGGAGCGCCGTGCGCAAGTGCCTCGACGCCGCGGCCGCGCTTCTCGTCAAGGACGACATGCCGAAGGAAGAGGCCGACGCCCTCATGGACTGGGTCCTGGAGTCGTTCAAGGCCCTTCTGGCCGCGCCCGGCGCCCCCCGCAAGGGCAAGGCGATCACGACCAAGCAGCTCAACGAGGCCTTCGCGATCCTGCGCGCCGAGCAGTACGCGAAGATCGCCGCCGCGGCGAAAACCGAAAAGGACGTCGCGATCGACATGGCCGAAAACTTCGCGCTCGAGATCGATTTCGACACCCGCATCAACGCCTTCGTCGCGGCCGTGAGCGATCGCGTGGAGCCGGACGTGAACCGCGTTCTCGGCGACGGCGCCCGCGTGTTGCGCCTCCTGCGCGCCGGCGCGCAGGTTTCCGCCAGTGACGCCACGTCGCTGTTCGTCGCTTCGATCTACATGGGCTTCGACGACACCGCGGGCCGCGCCCTTTCCCTCGGGGCGGACATCAACGGTCATTCGCCCAAGGACGCCTTCGCGCGCCCCGCGCTGCTCCTGGCCCTCCAGTACGGCTGGAAAGGCTCCGCCGCCGAGCTTCTCGCCTCGGCCGACCGCACGGTTCGCGACGCGCGCGGGCAGGGCGCCGTCCACTACGCGGTGCGCGGCTGCAACGGCTCGGCTCTCGTCGACCTGCTCCGCCTCGGGATCGACGCGAAGCGGGCCGATTCGGACGGCGTGACGCCGATCGTCCTCGCCGCGGATCTCGGCTACGCGGGACTCGTCAACGCCCTCGTTCCGTTCTCCGACGTCGAAAAGGCCGACAAGGCCGGGTTCACGGCGCTGCTGCGCGCCGCCCAGAACGGCCGCACGGACATCGTCCGCGCGCTCGTCGCGGCCGGCGCCGAGCTGGGCGCCAAGACCGGCGACGGCGACGGCGCCCTCGAACTTGCCGCCAAGGCGAACGACCCCGAGCTGCTCGCCTACCTGCTGGACGAGAAGAAAATCGCCCCCACGGCCCGCGTGACCACCCAGCTCGTGATCGCCGGCAACGTGCCCACGCTCCAGCTCATGGTCGAGCACGGCGCCCGTCTCAAGGACGACCACCTCGCCGTCGCGGTCAAGCAGAACGATTTCCCGATGGTCAAGTACCTCGTCAACCGCGGCATGGACGTCAACGCCGAGTCCGTCAAGGCGGCCGTCGAGTACCTCGTCAAACACGGACAGGACGGCAACGTCGAGAACGACGGTTCCTACTACGGGCCGGACGGCGGAACGATTCCCGCGTTCCTCCACGAACAGGGCCAGCGGCCGTAGAACGGAAGGAGCGCCGTCCGATGAAACGGGAATTTGCGGTTGCAGCCGCTCTGTTCGCCGTCTTCGCGGCCGCCCCGGCCGCGTGGGCGGCGGACGACGACGATCTTCTCTCGCGCGAACTCGAGAAGATTTCCGGAAAGACCGAAAAGACGGACCGGAAAGAGAAACCGGCGGAAACGCCGAAGAAAAAGGCGGATTCCGCCAAGCGTCCGGAAACGAAGGAGGCCCCGCCCGCCGCGAAAAAGGAGGAAAATTCCGGAAAACGGAAACCGGAAGCCACGCCCGCGCCGACCTCCAAAAAGCCGGCACCGGAGAGCAAACCCGCGCCGCCCCCGACCGCGCCGTCCGAAGAGAAGAGCTCCGCTTTGACCTCGTTCGCGCTCCGCTACGGCACGGTCGGCGACGGGTGGTCCGCGTCCGGGCTTTTCGAAATCCCTCTTTCGGATTCGTTCGACTTGGCGCTGCGGGGGTATTACCACTCGTTCCAGTACGAGTACACGGCCCGCGTGCAGCGCTACCGCACGTACCACTATTGGTACGGCTCCTACCGGTCCTACTACTACACGAACGAAAAGCGGACCGCGGAGTTCGACCATTACGGCGGCGCCGGATACGCCATGTGGCGCCCCACGCGCGGCTGTTTTCTCGATCTCTTCGCGGGAGCGGGCGTGTGCTACGAGGACGGAGACCTGGTGGACAGAGACGTGGTGGACGGCGGCTTCGGCGCGGTGTTCCGGCTGGGCGCCACGGCGTGGCTCGGACCGCTTTCGGTCACGGGCGAATACCTGATCAACCCGGACAACAAGGAGCTCGTCGGCGACGTCGGGCTGCACCTGTCCGAGAACTTCTCCCTGCACGTCTACGTCGACCAGATCGATTTCGACGATTTCGATCTCAGGGACGACACGGTCTTCGGCGGCGGCATGACGTTCTCGTTCTGATCCGCTCCGGATGCCGGTCCGGGTGCTTGCATTTTTGCGAAACGCGTCTCCACGAGGCGCGTTTTGCAAAAAATGCGACCCCGTGCTTGACTCCGTCCGGCCGATTTGCTAGATTTGCCGTCCGTTGCGCGCCTTTCGGCCCCGCTCATCCATTGGGGGGCCGCGCGCGGCGGCGGCCACGA
>CADBEF010000015.1 GCA_902793555.1 uncultured bacterium
GGCGGCGCTCCGGGCGCGGGCGGAAACGCGCCCTGAGCGCGGCCCGCGACCGCGGGAAAAAAAGAAAGGCGGCGGACCCGAGGGTCCGCCGCCTTTCCGTTTCATGCGTTCGCGGCGCGTGCGCCGCGCTCCGGACTAGAAGTCGTAGGAGACGCCGAACATGCCGATCGTCTTGACGTCGTAGCCCCAGGGGCCCTTGTCGAGAGCGTCGTGGTCGAGGCGGAAGATCCGCTGGACGCCGGCGTAGAAGCAGCCGACCGAGAGCTTGGCCGTGAGGTCCGAGCAGGCGAAGCCGGAGTCGGGGCGGTAGCCCTCTTCGTCGCGGTCGCGGCCGGAGTTGTCGACGTACCAGTAGTCGTTGTCGAGCTTGAACGTGACGGCCCAGCCGTTGACCTCGCCGAGACCGACCGAGTAGCAGAAGTCGAAGCCCCACTCGCACTTGTACTTGGAGGGGCCGGCGACGCGGTACTTGGCGACGACGGACGGCGTGAAGGAGCCGCAGCCCTCGCCGAGGCCGATCTCGTAGCCGACCTTGGCGGTGAGCAGGTGGTCCGACTCGCCGTGGTGGTTCGGGTAGTCGTACTCGAGGTAGCCGATGTCGAGCGTGAGCGCGTCGTCGATGTAGCCGCCGAGGTTGAGGGTCGCCGCAAGGTCGATCTCCTGGAAGCGGTCGGCGCGGGACTCGTCGTCGGCGCTGTATTCTTCGAGGTCGATGTTGCCCCAGAATTCGAGGGTGACGGGAATCGCGACTTCGCCGACCTTGAGGCCGTAGACGTCGACGCAGGGCTGGGCGACCCAGCCGTCGTTGCAGGTGGCGCCGGTGGCGACGTAGGCGGACTTGAAATCGAGTCCGGCCCACACGTCCGCGGCCTGGGCAGACGTCGCGGCGAGCGCCGCGGCGGCGAGAGAGGAGGCGACGAGGGTTGACTTCATCGTGTGTTCCTTGAGGTGTTGTGTTTGTTCGTTTTGGTTGTTCCGGGCGGCGCGGCGCGGGGCCGTTTCGAGCCGTCGCGTGCATATCATGCGACAAATCGCGAAAAAAGGAAAGCGAAAAATCGCGCCTGCGGCGGACCGTCCGGAACGCGGGCCGGGACGCCGCCCGCTTCGCGCGCGCGCCGGGGCGCTTGCGGCGGCGCCGCGGGATGTGGTAGACTCCGGCCCCCATGAAAGCGACAACACGATCCGCGGCCGTTTTCGCCGCCGCGCTTTCCGCCCTTCTGGCCGCCGCGCCGGCGTCGGCCGCGCCTCCGGCCTCCCGCGGCGGCGGCGGCGAAACGGCGTGGAAGCCCCGCGATCCCGCCGCCGCGCCGGACCACAAGACGCCGTGGCACCTTTTCGGCGCGCCTGCCGAGAACTCGGCCGCCGCGCAGCTGGCGCGAGCCCGCCGCTTCGAGTCCGGGAAGCGCTGGAGCGCCGCGATCTCCGCGTACCAGGCGCTCGTCCACAACTGGGGTTCGAGCCCCGAGGCGCCGGAAGCGCAGCTCTCGATCGGCCGCCTGCTCGAATTCACGGGCGACTACGAGGAGGCGTTCAAGGAGTACCAGTACTACCTGGACCACTACGGCGCGGCCGGGACCGGCGAGTTCGGCTACGCGGACGTCGTGGCCGCGCAGTTCGCCTGCGCGAATCAGCTCCGCACGCGGATTTCGTCGAGCCCGTGGTCCCCCTCCTACAATCTCGTCTCCGCGATGTTCCGCAAGATCGCCGAGAACGCGCCGGACGCGCCGCGCGCGGCGGAGAGCGTCTATCTCCAGGCGATGAGCCTCGAGCTCGGCGGCGCGGACGACCTCGCGGTGCCGGTCTACGAGCGGCTCGTCGTCAAGTACCCCGCAAGCGAACTGGCGGTTTCCGCCCGCTACCGCGCGGCGTTCTGCCGCACGCGCCTGTCCGAACGCTCGCCGAACGACGAGCGCACGCTCTCCCACGCCCTCGAGGCGCTGCGCCGCGCGATCTCGCTCGCGCCCGGTTCGCCGGACGCCGCCGCCGCCGCGGAGCGCGAGCGCGAACTCTCCGCGCGCCAGACCGCCCAGGCGTTCGCCCGCGCGGAGTTCTACGACCGCGTCCGCGGCAAGCCCGAGGCCGCCGCGCTCGCCTACCGCCGGTTCCTCGAACGCTTCCCCGACGCCGCCGAGGCGCCTCGCGCCCGCGCGCGACTCGCCGAAATCGGGGCGACCCTTCCTCCGGACGCCCCGGCTCCGGGCGCCCCCGCCGCGGCCGCGCCATGAGCCTGCGTTCCTTCCTGCGCCGCAAGGACGTCGAAATCTCCCTGCGCCGCTACGGCATCGACGCCCTCGGCGCGATGGCGCAGGGCCTGTTCTGCTCGCTGCTCGTCGGGACGATCCTCGACACGGCCGGCCGGCAGTTCGGCATCCCGTTCCTCGCGCGGACCGTCGCCACGGTCGCCGGGAAGGACTACACCGTCGGCGGCCTCGCGATGGCGATGAGCGGTCCCGCGATGGCGACCGCGATCGGCTGGGCGCTCAAGGCGCCGCCGCTCGTGCTCTTTTCTCTCGTCACGGTCGGCTTCGCCTCCAATGCGCTCGGCGGCGCGGGCGGGCCCCTCGCGGTCCTGTTCGTCGCGATCGCCGCGGCGGAATGCGGCAAGCTCGTCTCGAAGGAGACGAAGGTCGACATCCTCCTCACGCCGCTCGCGACGATCGGCGTCGGCCTCGCGCTTTCGGCGGCGATCGCGCCGGCGCTCGGCCGCGCGGCGATGCGGGTCGGAGAGCTCGTGATGTGGGCCACGGACCTGCAGCCGTTCTTGATGGGTGCCGCCGTGTCGGTGCTCGTCGGCATGGCCCTCACGCTTCCGATTTCGTCCGCCGCGATCTGCGCGGCGCTGGGCCTCACGGGCCTCGCGGGCGGCGCGGCCGTGGCGGGGTGCTGCGCGCAGATGGTCGGCTTCGCGGCGATGAGCTTCCGCGAGAACGGCTGGGGCGGGCTCGTCTCGCAGGGCCTCGGCACGTCGATGCTCCAGATGGGCAACATCGTGCGCAACCCGCGGATCTGGATTCCGCCGACGCTCGCCGCGGCGGTCGGCGGCCCGGTCGCGACCTGCGTCTTCCGCCTCGAGATGAACGGTCCGGCCGTCTCCTCCGGCATGGGCACGTGCGGCCTCGTCGGGCCGATCGGCGTCTGGACCGGCTGGGCGGCGCGCGGCGGCGGCTCGGCGCTGGACTGGACGGGGCTCGTGCTCGTCGCGCTCGTCCTGCCCGCGGTCCTCGCGCCGCTGTTCTGCGCCGCGTTGCGGCGCGCGGGCTGGATCAAGCCCGGCGACCTGTCGCTCTAGCGCGCGGCGAGCGTTTCCCGCTCGAACGCCGCATACGCGGCGAGCGCGGCCGCGCTCGCCGGCGCGGCCGCGGGGTCGGGCTCCACGCGCAGCGCGGGGCGGCACAGCCGCGCCGCGAGCGCGGCGAGCGGTTCGCCCGTCAGGTGCGACCACGCGCGCATCGCGGCGCCGAGGGCGACCGTCTCGGTCCCTTCGAGCCGCTCGACGGGCGCCTGGAAGACGTCCGCGAGCACGCGCAGGATGCCGGCGCACTTGGAGCCGCCGCCGGTGACGCCGATGCGCTTGAACGCGCCGCCGATCCACGCGGAATGCGTCTTCATCGCGAAGACCTGCCCCTCCACGAGCGATCGGACGCGCCGCTCGGGCGGCGCGGCGTCGAAACCGAAGTTCGCGACCGCCCCGGCGCGCGCCACGCGCGGCACCGATTCGGGCGCGAACCACGGCAGCAGGAGGCTGCCGGCGTCCCACGGCGCGGCCGCGGCGAGCGCGGCGTCGAAACCGTCCCAGCCGAGGCCCGCCTCGCGGCGCACGCGGTCGCGGGCGAGCGCGCCGTTAGTGAAGCACGAAAGGCTCATGTAGCCGCCGGCGGACGTGCAGAACACGTTGCCGAAACCGTCCGGGTCCGTGCGCGGCTCCGCCATGGAGGCGAAAAACGTGTCGCTCGTCCCGAGGCTCGCGACCGCTTCGCCCGGCGCGGCGCAGCCCATGCCGAGCAGGCTGTCCGGGTTATCGCCCGACCACACGACGACCGGAATGCCCGCGCGCAGCCCGCCGAGCGCGAACGCCGGCGCGAGCGAGCCGGAAACGGCGTCCGAGGGGACGATCCGCGGGAGTTTCGCGGGCAGTCCCGGCGCGGTGAACGCGGCGACGTCCGCGTTCCATTCGCGCGAAGCGAGGTCCATGAGGTTCTGCCCGGAGGCGGAGCCCGGGTCGACGGGCGCGTCGCCGCCCTCGACGAGGCGGGAATTGAGCCACGAGGCGATGCAGTGCACGCGCGCCGCCGCGGCGAACGCGGCGGGGTCCTCGCGCGCGGCCTTGCGGGCCTGCGGGCCGGTGAAGCGCTCGGCCGCGGCGCTCCCGGTCTTCTCGCGCAGCGCCGCGCCGAAGCGGGCGTCGAGAGCGGCGCACTCCGCGCCGGTCGAGCGGTCCATCCAGATCGGCGCGAGCGCGGAAAGCGGTTCGCCCGCGGCGTCCGAGAGGACGAGCCCGTGCTGTTGCGCGGCGCCGGAGAGCGCGCCGGCGCGCCCGAGGTCGGCTTCGGCGCCGAGGCGCTCGAGCGCGAGGCGGACGCCCGCCTCCCACATGCGCGGCGGCGCTCGGCGCACCGCGGGGTCCGGATCGGGGGCGAAGCCCTCCGGCGCGCCGAACTGCGGCAGGTCCTTCCCGAAATTGACGGCCGCGACGGCTTCGACGCCGTCCGGCCCGAGTGCGAGGGCTTTCACGCCCTGGGTGCTGGCGTCGATTCCGACGGCGAGGGGTTTCTTGTCCATGGCCCCCACTCTAGCACAACGCGCCCTCCCCCGCAAGGACCGCGCGAACTTTTCGCTTACCCCGGCCGGCGGATTCTGCTAGAATCGCGCGCCGTGAACGCTCCCCGCCGAGACGTCGTCGCGCACCTGCTCCGCGTGGCCGCCTGCCTGCTGATGCTGGCGGCGGGCGCCGTGGCGCGGCGGGGGTTCGTCCTCGGTTGCGGCTTGGACCCCGCTTCGCGGGCCGCCGGGTCCGGACTCCGGCTCCTTCCTTCCGCGTCCGCGCTCCGTCTTCCGGCTCCCGTGGCGGACGTCGCGGTTCTCGCCGTACTCCTTCTCGCCGCCGTCGTCCCGCTTTGCACGAAGTCGCGCCGCTGGCGGACGGTGCAGCTGTGGCTTGACGTCGCGGTGCTCGGCCTCTGGACCGGCTCGTTCCTGTCCACCGCGAAGCTCCTCGGCTGGGCCGGCTCGGGCCTCCCGGGCGGCGTCTTCGCGTGGACGGCCGCCCTGCTCCTGCTCTCCATGGCCTTCCTGTATCCCGTCTTCGGGCGCGTGTCGCACTACTGCCTCTGGGTCTGCCCGTTCGGCGCGGCGCAGGAGCTGGCCTCCCGTCTGTCCGCCCGCAAATGGCGGCTCGGCAAGGCGGCCGTGCGGCGCTTGACCGCCTTCCGGCGCGCGCTCTGGGCGGCGCTCGCGCTCGCGCTCTGGTGCGGCGCGTGGTCGCGCTGGACGGAGTGGGAGCTCTTCGGCGCGTTCGCGTGGGCGGCCGTCCCGCCGCTCGTCGTCGCGCTCGCGCTCGCCTTCGTCGCGCTATCCGTCTTCGTCCCTCGCGCCTACTGCCGCTTCGTCTGCCCCACGGGCACGCTTTTCAAGCTCGCCGAATCCAACCAACCGGAACCCGCCCCGAAATGAAAGCCGCCAACTTCGTCAACGTCCTGCTCGCCGTCGCGCTCGTGATCCTCTGCGCCGAACTGCACGCGGAGCGCAACGCCCGCCGCGCGGGGACGAATCCCCCCGCGGAGAACGCCGCGGAACCCGCGCGCGCGGAGGTCGGGGAGCGGACGTTCCACTCGGAGCCCGGGGAGGTCGCGGAGGAAACGGCCCCCGCGAAGTCCTTTGTCGTGGATTCCACGGGGCTCGCGCCCGGCGTGTCGGGCTTCGGCGGGCCGGTGCCCGTCACGGTCGAGGTGACCAACGGCGTCGTCGCGCGCGTCGCGCCGAAGCTTCCGAACGACGAAACGCCGGCGTTCTTCGACCGGCTCGAAGCGGCCGGGCTCTGGAAGGCGTGGGACGGGCTTCCCGTCGAAGTCGCCGCGACGGCGCGCGTGGACGCCGTGACGAGCGCGACCTACTCGTCCGAAGCGGCCATCGCCAACGTCCGCGCCGCGCTCTCGGCCGCCGCCGGCGCGGCGGAAACCGGTCCCGCGCCGTCCGCTCCATGATTCTCGACCGTCCCCTTTCCGCGGACGAACGCCGCGTCTCCGTCCGCCGCCTCGCGTTCTACAACCTCGTCAACGGCGTCTCCTACGCCTGCGTCGGCGAGACGATGATGGTTTTGATCGCCGTGCGTCTCGGCTGCCCGGACGCCGTTTCCGCCGCGATCGGCACGATGCTCTACGTCGGTTTCGCGGCACTGCCGCTCGGACGTCTCGCCGCGGCGCGCTGGGGCGCCGCCCGGTCGGCGGGCGGCTTCTGGGTGCTGCGCAACCTGTTCGCGCTGCTCCTCGTCGCCGCCGGTCTCTGGGGCGCGCGCCATCCCGCGCTCACGGCCGCGACGGTCCTGCTCGGCGCGTTCGGCTTCTACGCCAGCCGCGCGGCCGGCGTGGTGCTGAACGGACCGCTCCTGGGAGACTGCACGTCGGAGGACGCGCGCGGCGCGGTCCTCGGCCGCCTTGCCGCGCTCTTCTACGTCGGGATGTGTTCGGGCCTGGTCGGGGTCCTGCTGGCGATGCACGCCTCGGATTCGTTCGGGGCGCTCGCCGCGGTGGTCTGCGTCGGCTCGGCCTTCGGCGCGTGGTCGGCGTGGTTCCTCGGGCGCGTGCACGAGACGTCCGCCCTGCGCGACGGCGCGCGCCAACCCGTCCTCGCGGACCTGCACGAGATCGCGTCGAACCGCGCCTTCAAGCGCTACGTGCTGGCGTGCTGCTGCCTGAACCTCGTCGCGATGCTCGTGCAGCCCGCCTCCGTGATCATCCTCAAGCGGGGCTACGGCGCGACGGACCTGCAGGCAATCCTCTTCGCGGCGTCCGGCTACGTCGCCTCCGTGATCGGCTCGTGGTCCAACGGCCCCCTCGCGCGCCGCTACGGCCCGCGCAAGGAGATGATCGCGTCCTACGCGGTCACGCTCGGCCTGTGCGTGTTCTGGATCCTGCTTCCGGACGGCTCGGCGGCCGCGCCGGGCGTCGGGCTCGCGGCGCTGTGGGCCGCCGGGTTCTTCGCTCTCGGCCTCTCGAAGACCGTCATGGAAAACTCGATCGGACACTACTCGATCTCCGTCGTCGAGCCTCGCCTGCGCATCTCCGCCTCGACCGTGCTCTACACCGCGATGGGCGCGGTTTCCGGCCTGGTCGGCCTTTCGCTCGCCTCGATCCTCATGGCCATCGCGTCGGCCGGCGGCGCGACGAAGGAGCCGGGGCCCGTGGCACTGGCCGCCTACCGGGGCTACTTCTTCTCGGTACTGGTCCTGCTCGGGCCGATGATCGTCTTCGCCTGGCGCGTGATTCCGTTGCCCGAGGAAGTCCGGCGGCGCCTGCAGCACCACCACGGCGTGCACTAGAACCAGAGCGAGAACCAGTTCGACGGGTCGTCGACGTTCGAGACGGAGGCGAAGTCCGCGACGGGGATCGCGCGCGACTCGCCGGCGCGCTCCAGCAGGAGCGTCCAGGGCCGCGCGACGGCGGCGTTGGCCGCGGTGCGCGGCGCGGGATGCAGCGAGGCGCGCCACCCCTGGTTGCGGATTGTCGCCGCGAAGAGCGTCTCTTCGCGCGACGTGCCGGCGAGGCGCCCCTTGGCGAGGACGAGCGGGCCGCTCAGGACGCGGACGCCGGCCTCCTCGCGGACGAGGCCCGCCATCTCGGGCGTCTTGCTCCGGTACTCCATGAACGCGCGGACGTAGTCGCGGATGTCCTCGTCGCTGCGCCCGGTCCAGTTGACGATCCGCGGCGAGAAGTCGAAGCCCAGGCTCCAGACGTTCGTCCCGGCGCGGGCGGGGCGCTCGATCCAGCCGCCGGACGGGGTGCAGGATTCGCCGTCGACGCGGACCTCCGCGGACCAGCGCGGGACGCGGAAGCGAATCGTGCCGGCCTTCTCGAAGAACGCCCGCACGACGACGGGGCCGTCCGACCACGGGTAGCCGCCGGAGACCTCGACGCGGTCGCCGCCGAGCTCGACGGCGCCGTCGGTGTAGAGCAGGACGCAGAGCGCGCCGTCCGCGGCGCGCGCGACCTGGCTGCCGGCGTAGTCGAAGAACGCGCGCATCATGTTGTCCGGGCAGCACTGGTGCAGCGCCATGCCGACCTGCGGCGGCGCGGAGAGGTGGCGCGTGCCGTGCGAGCGGACGATGTGCGCGCCCCAGCGGCCGTCGCGCCAGACGCCGGCGAGGAACGCGTTGAGGAACGCTTCCTCGATGCGGTCCGCGTGCACCGGATCGCCGGTGAGGAGCAGCAGCTCGCGCTCGAGGCGGATCCAGTGCACGACGTCGCAGAGCTCCGTCATGCCGTTCACGCGGTGCGCGGAATGGACGAAATGGTCGAAGCACCCGACGCTCCCCATCGGGTTGAGCTCCTCCTCGACGAGGTGTCGCTCGTAGGCGAGAACCGCGTCGAGGACGCCGCGCTCGCCCGTGAGCCGGTACCAGTCGGAGAAGCCCTCGAGGCAGCTCAGGATCTCGTAGGCCTTCGCCCAGAACGTCGGATCCGGGTGCCACTCGGCGATCGGTTCGGGGCGGAGGGCGTCGCGCAGGATCGCCGCGGGCGAGCCGGAGCCGTCGAACGCCGCGCGGACGATGTCCTCCGCGAGCGCGCGGGCGCTGGCGCCGCCCGTGAGGCGGTGCAGCTCGAGGAGCGGGCGCAGGATGCTCATCGACGAGACGCCGTGCCACGTGCCGGTGCGGTCGAGCGTGAGCCCGAGGCGCCCGAGCTGCGCCGCGAGGTGGTCGGCCATCCTCTCCGCCGCCGCGAGGCACTCGCCGTCGCCGCCGGCCATCTTGGAAAGCTCCACGAGCGCCCAGAGCGTGTACTTGCGGCCCCAGACGTTGAAGCAGGCGTGGTCGCGCGGATCGGGGCCGTCCGGGTTGCGGCGCAGCAGGTCCTCGCTCGCGTAGGTCGAGAGGTATCCGTTCGGCTTCTGGAACTCGCGGACGAACGCGTGCGCCTTGTCGAGCGCCCAGGCGGCGAGCGCGGGGTCGCGCCGGTAGGACGCGGCGCCGGCGAAGCAGAGCATCGTCTTGCCCCAGTACTCGTTCTGCCAGCCCCAGCCCTGGCCGCCGCGCGGGTCGTCGTCCCAGTGCGTGCGGAACGCGTTCTCGGCCTCGTCGTACATCGGCCCCCGCGCCCAGTCCGAAAGGGCGCGGGCGCGGAGGCAGGCGTCGGCGGCCGCGCCGACGGGGCCGAGCAGGCGCGCGTCGCCCGGACCGGCCGGCGAGAGCGCGTCGCGCATCTTGTCGTTGTCGTGGATGTCTCGCATGGTTTCCTCTCCCGGAACGGAAGCGGATTCTACCACACTTCTTCCGCCCGCGCCACGGATTGTTCGGCGCGGTCGGATTCGGGAGCGCGCGCGTCCCCGCGCGCCGTGGCGGGATGCGGCGGTCGCAGCATCCCGCCACGCATCCTTCCGCGGCAGCGGACGGCGCCCGGGGATTCAGAAGCTGGCGTTCACGATCGGGAACCAGCGCAGGCCGGAGTCCTCGATGTAGTTGCTCAGGCCGATTTGGACGCCGTCGAGGCGCTTGGTCGCGTTGAACAGGCCGATCTGGAGGCCCTTGACGCTCGTGGCCCCGTTGATCAGCCCGATCTGGGCGCCCTCGATGTCGCCGGCGTAGTTGAGCAGGCCGATCTGGACGCCGTCCATCCGGTTGGCCGAGTTGTAGAACACGGAAACCTGCCCGCCGACGAGACCCGGCATGTCCTTGCCGAGGTTCGCGATGCCGGCCACCTGGAGGCCTTCCACGAAGCCGCCGGAGCGGTTCGCCAGGCCGGCCAGCTGGATGCCGAGCACGTCGCCCTTCACGTCGTTGATGAAGCCGGCCGCCTGGACGCCGCGCATGGTGTGCCCGACGCCGTTGTAGAAGCCCGCGACCTGCAGGCCCGTGAAATCGCCCGCCGTGTCGGTCGCGAAGAGGCCGACGTCGAGGCCCAGGACGTTGTTGTGGGAGGCGTAGGGCAGGCCCAGGCGCAGGCCGAAGACGTCAGCCGTCTCGGCTCCGATCTGCACCGGGGGAACGATGCCCAGCGAAATCGCCGGGACGACGTAGTCGCCGGGCGTGGCGTAGCCGGGGTCGGCCCGGACGCGCGCTTCGGCGTAGGCGCCCGTCGAAGTCGTCGAGCCGACGGTGTAGGTCGGCGCGCCTTCGCGGATCACGGTGAGGGTTTCGTCCGCCGCGAAGGCGGCCGCGGCGGAAAGCGCCAGGATGGCGGCGAGAGGATTTTTCATGGCGTGGAAGAGTGGAACTTGGAACTTGTGACTTGGAGTCTGGAACCGCGCGGCGCCGGCCGTGCGCTACCAGGTCTGGTTGCGGCGGCTCGTGAGCTTGCCGATGTAGGTCTGCTTGCTCCAGCGCTCCAGGCCGGTGGCCTGGTCGACGACGCGCATCTGGAAGTAGTAGTCGACCTGCTTCTTGCCGCCGTCCGTCGGCGTCTCGCGCTGCGAGATGCGGCCGGAGAGCGAGAGCGACGCGGCGACGAGCTGGCCGGGACCGACGACGGTCGACTGATTGAACTCGGCGTCGCCCCGCGCGCTGCGCGTGGCCTCGAGCGTCGAGTCGACCCGCGCGGGCTTGTCGGAGGCGCCCGTGTAGGCGGCGGTCACGAGGACCTTGCCGGTCGCCGTGAGCTCCTCCTTGATCTGGTCGACGAGGATGTCCGTGTCGAAGTGCTGCATCGTGTCGTTCACGACGCGGCCGATCGCGACCACGTAGGCGCCGCCGTCCGTCCGGTTCAGCAGGCCGGACTGGAGCAGCGAGCCCGTGAGCTCGGACACCGCGGCGCGGACGTCCTGGTCGACGATGCCCGCGGCGTTGGGCGTCTGCACGCCCGGCCGGATGTATTCCGTCGGCGTCGTGCAGCCGGCGGCGGCGAGGGAGAGGAGGAGGAGCAGTTTTTTCATTGTTGTCTGCGTGGTTGGGTTTGTTTGCGAAGGGATTATGCCGAAATGTCGCCGCTCAGTCAATTTGCCCCCATGACACCATCAACGACGGTTTCCGTTTCGGTGTCGATCCAGATTTTCGCCAAGAAAGCATCCCGATATATCCTGCCGGGAGCCGTTTCGTAGTCATGGTCTGGCAATGTTACCAGCGTCAGGCTCGATGCGCGGTCCACTCGAACCGTCTTCGAGTAATCGAATGGAATGGGAATGGCATTCGTCGCTACAAAAAGGGCTCTTTCATCGGAAAGCGGAACAAGACTCGGATTTGAAAGAAGGGTTCCCGATGTTTCGTCCACCCAAACGATGGCCGCGTGATCGATTCCATTCGTCGGATCGCTTCGTCGAAAGGGTTTTCTGGGAAAGGACACAATAGCCGTTCCATTTGTTCTGACGATGGAAATATCGCGCGATCTGTCAAAATGGACTCCGAGGGTTGCTGTTCTTGCAATCGTGATGATTTCTTCGTTTGACAAAATGGATTCCTGAGCAAAGACTTTTCCTGTCGGGAAAACCATCCCAACGAAGACTAGTGTTGAAAGTGCCGATAGAAACTGTTTATTCATGGCGTGCGTCTCCTTGTGGGTGGAGACAGTTTCAATTTGCCTCCATTCGAGCCCACAATACAGATTGTGATTCGGCATCGATCCAAATCCAAGCAAGTGGAGAATTCGAAACAACGACATTCGGAGCAATTTCATGGTTCATGTCCGGCAATGTGACTCGAATCACGCTCGAAGCACGATCCACCCGAACTGTTTTGGACAGATCGAAGGGGATCGGAACGGCATTTGTCGCAATGAAGATGGCCTGCTCGTCTGACAAGGTTGGCAAACCAGGATTTGGAACCACAGACCATGTTGTCGGATCGACGAAAACCGTTGCGGCAAATTGAGCCGGAGACGATGCGTGAACCGATCGGTTCGCCTTTCGCGGAAAAATGACTTTTTTCAAGCCATTCGTCGTTTCAATCGTAATGGGTGCGTCATGGTCGAAAGGGACATTGAGAATGGCCGTTTTGGCCACTTCGATCACGGCATCGTCCGAATCCGGCCCCTCGTCGGCCATTGCGAGACAGAGGGCTGGCACAATCCCGGTGGAGAATGCGACTAAACAAGCGACCGTAATTCTCATGTTCATTGGAGGGGTCTCCTGACCGGTGGCGTTAACCGTCAATCCGGTTCTCCTTCTATGCCGAGAACCACCTCCGTCTCGGTGTCGATCCAAACTTTCGCTGCGGACCCGTTCGTGTATACGAATCCCGAAATTGTCACATCCTGTCTCGGCAGCGTAACGACCGTCAAGCTCGCAGGTCTCGCGATAGAAATGGTTTTCCCATGATCGAACGGGACAAGAATACTGTTGGTTGCAATGAAAATGGCCCGCTCGTCCGTCAACGGAACCAGTCCGGGATTCGGAACAACGCGCTTTGTCGAGTTGTCGATCCAGACTACGGCCGCATGATTCGGAGGATTCGTTGGATTGTCCCCGGCAAACCGGTATCGAGGGAGCGTGACAATGGTCATGCCGTTCGTTCTGTCGAAAACGGTTTCCCGTTGCCAATCGAAAAAAATACCGTCAACCGCCGAAAGCGCGATGTTCTCCGCCTCTTCATCGGACAAAACCGGCTCGTCGGCGAGACTGGCCAAGGCGATACCGAAGAGCAAAAGGGCTGAGTTTAACAAGATTCGCATGGGTTGGTATTGTTCCTGTTCCTAATCTACCGAGTTGCCAGCGTCGCCCACAATACCGAGGCGGTTTCCGTATCGAGCCAAATCCAAGCACGGGGCTGTCCTTCAAAAACAACCCCAGGGCGAACCGCGTAGTTCCGATCCGGCAAAGTCACACGAGTTACGCTGGATGCACGATCCACCCGAACCGTCTTGGAATGGTCAAACGGAATCGGGATTGCATTCGTCGCAATGAAAATAGCCTGCTCGTCCGACAACGACGCCAAACCTGGATTGGGAACCACTGATTCCGTCGACGGGTCGATGAAAACCGTCGCGGCAAACTGCGCCGGGGATGCCACTCGAGAGGACTGGCTGGTTTTCCGCGGGAATACGACCTTCTTTAAGCCATTTGTCGTCTCGACAGAAATAGGGGCATCCGTGTCGAACGGAACATCGAGTATGGCCGTCTTGGCCAATTCGATCAGTGATTCGTCCGTTGGCGTTCCTTCCGAAAATGCAGAATGGGACATTGCCGTGCCGAGAATCAAGATGACGGAAATACGCAGTGCTTGATGTTTTCGATTCATGGTGTTGGCCTCCTGTTTGGAGGAATGGAAAATTTGAATTCCGTTTCGGCATCTATCGGATGTCCGACAGGAACGGTCCCTTTTTCGGAATTGGTTGGAATATAATCAAGAACGATCCCGGGTATCTGTTGGTTTAGGGCGGTTTTAAAATCCCTGTCTGACGGACCAACTTTTGCGTCATCGAAATAACTGGGCAAATAGAATACTGGCGGATGTGTGTGGAATCCGGCTACGAGGTAAACGGCTCCCGGGTCGGTTGCCGCCGGCGATTCGGGGCTGTTGTACGGATCGATGTCCACTATCGTCCATGCAGTTTCGCCAGGGCGAAGTGTTGGCCCCTCCTCAGGAAAATCGCACACATAGGTGTCGTTTGTGGTGTTCAACCGAATTGCAAAACTGTATTCCTGAAGATTGTGCGGAACCGGTTCGCTGGCCGCCAAAGTGAAAAACCAGACCGTTTCCGCCATGTCGATGACGTTCTGGTCCGCGGCGATTTGCTGGACGGTCGGGAACCGCACTTCGACCTGGACGACGTCCGTCGTGAAGACGGTTCCGTCGACGGACGAGATCCCGCGTAGCTCGAAATGTCCGGCGATGCGGGCGGTCCAGGGATTGAGCTCGGACTCGGTTCCGAGAGTCATCCATTCGTTGTTTCCTCCGGCGCGGCGGATTTCGACCGTTCCCTCTTCAAAGGATTCGCCCCACGAATATGGGTGGGCGATTTCGATTCGGGTCTGGTTGTCGTGCTTGAGCGTCAGAACCGTATTGGAAACCGCAAGGAAGGCGTCCAGCGGCTGGTAGCAGCCGCAGACGGAGCAATGGGGGCTCGCCGGCGTTGCGTCGCAGCGGTGGGCGGAAAGGGGCGCGGACAGCTCTCCCCAGAGCAAACCGCCGGACGAATCGTATCCGGGGCCGAACCCGAACGTCCCCGTCCGCTCGCCCGTCGTTCCTGCGATATCGATCACGGGGCACCCGTCTTCCAGGCGCACGGCGCCGGTCACGACCGGCTGCCGCCCGAACCCGAGCGCGGCCGGGGCGACGCTCCACGAATAACGCTGGAGGACCTCGTCGCCATGAACGCAGACGGAACCGGCCCCGGTCAAGTGGCTTCTGGACGGGGGAGGGGAAAGACCGGAACGGAGCGGTTCGCCGAAATCGGGCTCCACCGTCAGGACGGGAACTGCGATTTCGCAAGAGCCGCAAGATCCGTTGGTGTGATACCCGTAGACGTTTTCGAGTCCGCGCGACCAGAAGGGAGGCTCGGAAGGACTGCACCAGAGGGTCGCAAAAGGATCGGCCGAAAGAGAACAGGAGACGATTTCCCCTGGCGGGAGAGAAAACATCCAGGGGCCTCCGTCCGGCACAAGCGGAAACGCCGTTCCGTCCACGCGGAGGACGATTTGCGAACCGAGGTCGTGCGGTCCGACCAATTCGACGACGAAGTCTGCGTCCAGATAGTTCGTGGCCAGAAGCGGATTAGCGTACCACTCCGCGGGAGAAACGCCGTCGGGAATGCCGTCGCCGTCGCTGTCGAGCCGATCCGGTCTCGTCCCGTGGACCAGAAGCTCGGCGGCGTCGAAGAGTCCGTCTCCGTCCGTATCGTGGCGGGTACCGAGGCGGAAGAATCCGGCCTCGCCCGGGGCGCGGTTCGTCGAGCAGGACCAGAACGTGTTCGTGTAGACGGTTGTTCCGTCGAGGGGCGAGGCGACAATGTTCGTGACGGAGACGCAGGACGCGTCATGGACATGCTGTGTGGGTGCGACATACCACGGAAGGGAGTCGCGTTCGACAGAAAACGAAACGGGATTCGTCGTGGCGGGGTGCGAGGAGAGGGACATCCAGCAGGTAGAAAGGTTCGTCGAGCCGTAGAGATCGAGCGTCGCCTCCGGAAGCACGTTGTTCGTCGGCCATGCGGCGGTGAAGTAGAGATTTGTTTCGGTGAAGGAAAACGAGGTGAAGCAAAGGTTGGTGATATCGGGATTGTCCACAAATCTCAAGTGACCACCATTGTTCACAAATTCAAAATCCAAACTCAACTCCGCGTTCTCCGCGGACTCCGCGTGGGACAAAAACCACACATCCACGAGGCGCCACGGCGCGTAGAGATCGTCGCCCGGAAACGACCCTTCCTCCGCGTGCCGGAAGGGCGCGACCCAGTTGTCCGTCGTCGGAAGGACGGGAACGACGGTCCAGAAGACGGCGCCCGATTCATCGAAGAACTCGTAGCACCCCGTGACCGGAGACACCGCCACGCGAACCGCCTGGCCGGCTCGCGCAAGGAACTCCGCAGGCCAGTCCCCCTCCGCGAAATCGGCCGTTCCCGCGAAGCGAACAAGCTCCCGGTCCGCGTCCGGCAGCGTGATGCCATCCCCTGCGGCGATGCGCGCCTCCAAAAGCGAACACATCGCGAAAGGAGAGTCGACTGCCGCCGCGGAGGCGACCGTTGCGACAATCGCCGAAAACGCGACGAAGAACGGGGATGTCCGTTTCACGGAAGGAGCGGAGTGATCGTTTGCGGGAGGGCTATTTCTCCGCCTGGACCTGGACGAGGAAGTCGACGGCGGCGGGGGACGGGGCGACGGCGGAAATCGGGCGCAGCTCGTAGGGGCCGAGGGCGTCGGCGCGCCAGGAGGAGAGCGTGGAGGGGATTTCCAGGCCGGATTCGTCGACCCACGAGACGCGGTAGAAGAAGCGCGTCGCGTCGGAGCGGAGGTTCTCGAACGTGAGCTGGAGGCGGTAGACGTCGGAGGCGCCCTTCGCCATGCGCGCGTCGACGATGCGGAGCGAGCCGGCGACGTTCGGGGCGATGCGGAGGCGCACGTCGTCGGCGACGCCGTCCGTGCGGCCGAGCGGCGAGGCGCAGCCGAGCAGGAGGCACGGGAGGAGGAGGAGCGGGAGGAGTCGTTTCATCGTGGCGGGGTCCGGTTGTTTGTTCCTTGGACGGATCGGGCGGCCCGGTTATTCACGCGGGCGGCGGACGGCGCGGGCGAGCAGGGCGAGCGCCGCCGCGCAGAAGACGGTCGGCACGGACGGCGTGCAGTCCAGCCGCCAGCTGGCCCGCAGTCCGACTGCGAGCGACGCGAACGCGAAAACGCCCGAGAGGACCATCATCGGGACGAGCCGTTTCGCGAACGGCCGCGCGGCGAGCGCCGGCAGCGCGAGCAGCGCGACGACCAGGACGATACCGACCGCGCGCACGAGCAGCACGACGGCGAGCGCGGCGAGCAGCGAGAGGACCGCTCCGTAGAGCTTCGCCGGCGCTCCGCGAAGCGCCGCGAGGCGCGGCCCGAACGCGACCGCGAGGATCCCGCGCCAGAACAGCGCGAGCGCGGCCAGCAGCACCAGGTCGAAGGCGAGCATCGTCCAAAGGTCGGCGCGCGAGACGAGGAGGATCGAGCCGAAGAGGTAGTCCTGCAGG
Source organism: uncultured bacterium (assembly GCA_902793555.1). Lineage (GTDB taxonomy): Bacteria > Verrucomicrobiota > Kiritimatiellia > RFP12 > UBA3636 > UBA3636. The sequence goes on from CADBEF010000015.1 coordinate 16,794, forward strand.
CTTCCCGCGTAGCCGGGCGTCGCGGCGAGAAACGCGAGGCCGATCGCCATGCCGACCGCCCACACCGCCGAGAGCGCGGCGTCGTTGCGGCCGGGGCGCGCCGCCGGCGAGAGCGCGAGGAACAGCGCCGCCGCGACCGCGGCGAGCGTCGCGCCGAGCGTCGGCGTGAACCACGCCAGCCCGCACGAGACGGAAAGCCAGCGCGCCAGGCCGAGCCCCGCGAAGCAGCCGTGCGAAATCGCGGCGGCCGCGTACGTGTCGCGCCGCACGAGCGCGAGCGCGCCGACCGGTCCGGCCGCGACGGCGGCGAGCACGGCGGCGAGCAACGGCTGGACCAGGACGTCGGGCATGGCGGCGGGGAAGGGGAAGGCGGCGCGCTAGAGCGGTTCGATCTCGAGGCGTTCCTCCGGGGCGAGCACCGGCGGGCGCCACGAGGGGTCCCGCTTCGCCTCGTTGCGGAAGAGCGTGCGGCGGAAGTAGAGGATCGTCCGCGTGTCGTCGTAGACGCAGACCTCGAGCGGGAAGCGCGGCGCGGCGGGGATCGGGGCCTCGACCGTCTCGTCGGGGTCGGCCGGCCGGAGCGATCCGTCCCCGCGCTCCTCGGCAAGCGTTTCGTCGACGATCGGCATCGGGTCGTCCTTCTGGTAGACGAGCAGCACGAGCGGCTTTCCGCCCGGCGGCGGGTTGGCGCCGGACGGGTGCGAGACCGCGATCGTCCCGAACAGCGCCGGGTCGACCGCGTCCTGGCGCAGCTCGACCGCGAAGGCGTGGCGGCCGCCGAGGACGGGAATCGATGGGAGGGCCCCCCGGATGCAGCGCGCGTGCTTTCCGCGGCCGTTGCACCAGTGCCCGACGCCTTCCCCGTCGTAGAACAGGATCGGCGCGCCGCCGGAGGGGGCGGGGCCCGAAACCGCCGCGGGGCGGCTGCCGACGCGTTCGCGGAACAGCGCGACCGCCTGTTCGAGCGAGAGCGCCGCGTCCGTCCGCGCGGACGCGCACGGCGCGAAGCGCAACGTCCCGCGCTTGGCGGCGGCGCGCACGTCGTCCCACGAGAGCAGGCCGGGCGCGCCGGCCTCGACGTCCTCGCAGGGCAGGTCGACGAACGCCGTGAAGCCCGCGCCCGCGAGGATCGCTTCGACGCCGTTCGTCTCCACGAGGTCCGCGCGCGCCTCGCCGATGCGGAGCAGCACGGGGGCTTCCGGCAGTGGCCGGCCCCAGTCCGCGTAGAGCCGCAGGCGGAACGGAGACGGCGTTTCGAAGCCGCCGTTCCACAGGTCGGAAATCTGGTCGACGAAGAGCGACTTGGCGGTCGTGGCGGGATCGTCGCCGGGGTCGTCCGCCACGGCGCCCCAGCGCAGGACGGGAATCCTGGCGTCGGGCAGGCCGGCGGCGCGGAAGCGCGCGGCGGCGGCCAGGGCGAGGACCAGGACCGCGAGCGCGGACAGTACGCGGGCGAGACGGCGGCGGGACCGGGCCATGGCCTAGACCGGCGGTTGGAAAAGGACGGCTTCGCCGATGCGGCGGCCGTCGCGCAGCGTGGGCGTGATGCGGGAACTCCACTGGCGGCGGCGGGCCGAAATGAGGATCACGTGGCCTCGGTCCCAGAACAGGAGCCGGTCGAGCGCGCCGGCGAGCGCGTAGCGGCGGCGCATGCGGAGCGCGACTTCGTCCGGCGGCGCGCCGTCCTGCAGGAGGCGCAGCTCGCGGAGGCGGGCGAACTCGACGAAGAATCGGCTGAAGCCGTCCACCTCGAGCACGTCGAAACCGGTTTTGAGGAAGTCGTAGAGGTCGCGGGCCGTGAAGGCGGCGGAGAACGGGTCGGAGGGTTCGCTCCAGCGGCGGCGGCGGACCATGTCGGGCAGCGAGCCGGGGCGCTTGGCCTGCGCGGAGAGGATCAGCAGCCCGGAGGGCTTCAGGACGCGGTTGCACTCCTTGATGAACGAGCCGCCGTCCGGCATCGCGGCGAGCATGTCGAGCGCGACGACGAGGCCGTCGAAGACGTGCGTCTCGAACGGGATCGACCCGTCCGCCGCGAGGCACGAAACGGGCCCGCCGAGGTAGCGCGCGGCCTCGAGCGCGTGGGCGGGGGAGCGGGCGACGGTGGCCCAGGCGCCGCCGCGGTCGCGCAGCGCCTTGGACATGACGGGATTGGGCATGCCGACGTCGAGCATCGTCATGTGGGGCAAATCCGGGAGCGGCAGGTGCGCGAGCACGGCGGAGAGCTCCATCCGCTGCGGCAGGAGGCACTCGAAGCGCTCCTCGGGCGAAAGGCCGGTGTCGGGGGTGTTTTCCATGCGACCGATTCTAGCACACGTCCGCGCGCGAATCAACCGCGCTTGCCCGCGTTCCGCGGTTTTGCTATCCTCCCGCTCCGTCTTCCACGCAAAGGACGCATCCCATGAGCGACGACCCCGCCACGACCCCCTCCTCCACCGACTACCGCGCGATCCGCATCGAGAACCTGAAGAAACTCGAAGCGGCGGGCTTCACGCCCTTCGGCGCGGGCGCCTACGCGCGCTCCGGAACGATCGCCGAGATCCGCGCGCTCGGGGAGCCGCTCCTCGCCGCCCACGCGGCGGCGGCCGCGGGCGGCCCCGCGGAAGCGCCCGCCCCCGGCCCGGCCGTCAACGCCGCCGGCCGCATCCTCGGCCTGCGCAACATGGGCAAGACGATTTTCGCCGACCTGCGCGACGGCTTCGCCCGCATCCAGCTCTTCGTGAACGCGAAGAACTTCGACCGCCCCGGGGATTTCGAGGCGTTCAAGCTCCTCGACCTGGGCGACCACGTCGGCGCCGAGGGCGAGCTCTTCGTCACGCGCACCGGCGAGCTCTCGGTCCGCGTGCAGCGCTGGACGCTGCTCTCCAAGGCCCTCCGCCAGCCGCCCGAGAAGTTCCACGGCCTCGTGGACACCGAGGACCGCTACCGCATGCGCTACGTGGACCTCTTCACGAACCCCGAGTCGCGCGAGCGCTTCTACAAGCGCAGCGCGATCCTGCGCGAGACGCGCCGCTGGCTCGAGGCCCGCGGCTTCATGGAGGTCGAGACGCCCATCCTCCAGCCGCACGCCGGCGGCGCCACCGCGAAGCCCTTCACGACGCACTACAACGCGCTCGACCGCGACATGTTCCTGCGCATCGCGCCGGAGCTCTACCTCAAGCGCCTCGTCATCGGCGGCTTCGACAAGGTCTTCGAGATCGGCCGCGATTTCCGCAACGAGGGCCTCGACCGCACGCACAACCCCGAGTTCACGGTCCTGGAGCTCTACCAGGCCTACGGCGACCGCCGTTCGATGATGGACGTCATCGAGGGGCTCCTCCCGCACCTGTGCGACACCGTGATCGGCTCGCGCAAGGTGAAGTACGGCGAGCACGAGCTCGACTTCACGCCGCCCTACCGGGAGGTCGCCTACGCGGATCTCGTCAAGGAACGCATGGGCGCGGACTGGTTCGACCTGCCGCTCGCCGAGGCGCAGGCGCGCGTCCGCGCCGCCGAGCTGCCGTTCGACCCGGCGTGGGACATGCTGCTGCTCACGCACGAGGTCTACGACAAGCTCATCGAGCGGACGCTCGTCCAGCCGACGTTCGTGACGCGCGTGCCGCACGAGTTCGTCCCGCTCGCGAAGGTCTGCCCGGACGACCCCACGAAGGCCAACGTCTTCGAGTTCGTCGTCGGCGGCCGCGAGCTCTGCCCCGGCTACACCGAGCAGAACGACCCCTTCGCGCAGCGCGAGGCGTTCCAGGCGCAGGTGGACGAGGACGCCGAGTCGACCGACGAGGATTTCGTCGAAGCGCTCGAATACGGCATGCCGCCCACCGGCGGCCTCGGCCTCGGCATGGACCGCGTCGTGATGATGCTCACGGGCACGGAGGTCATCCGCGACGTGATTCTCTTCCCGCAGCTCAAGCAGGTCCGCTAGCGCGCCGCGGCGAACGCGAGCGCGGCCGCCGCGAACGCGGCCAGATCGTCCGCGCGGAAGAACGCGAGGCGGTCGAGCGGCGTCTCCCCGCGGTTCACGATCGCGAGGCGGCCGCCCGCGCGCAGCGCGAGCGGCGGGATCGACGCGGCCGGCTGCACCGTGAGCGACGAGCCGAGCACCACGACGAGGTCCGACGCGGACGCGAGGCGGATCGCGCCGTTGAACGCCGCCTCGGGCAGCGCCTCGCCGAAGAACGTGATGTCGGGCTTGTAGACGCCGCCGCAGACCTTGCAGCGCGGAACCGCGCCCGGGACGCCGCCCCGGATCGCGCGGATCTCCTCGAACGTCTTCATGTCCCCGCACGTGCGGCAGTGGTGCGTCGCGGCGCTGCCGTGCACGGCGTAGACGGGCGACGAGCCCGCTCGCTCGTGCAGGCCGTCGATGTTCTGCGTGACGACGCCCGCGCACAGTCCCGCGCGCTGGAGCGCGACGAGCGCCTCGTGCACGGGGCCGGGCTTCGTCTCGTCGTTGCCGTAGACGAGCGCGTCCGCCTTGCGGTAGAAGAACGACGGATCCTCGTCGAACAGGTCGATCTCGAACATCCGCGCCGCGTCCGGGTCGCGGTAGATTCCGCTCGGTCCGCGGAAATCGGGAATCCCGCAGAGCGTCGACACCCCGGCCCCCGTGAAGAACACGGGCTTCTTCGCGGCCGCGATGGCCTCCAGCAACGGTTTGAATTCGTCCATGGGGCGCGCTAGTCCAGGTGGAAGACCTGCTCGAGGGGGACGGAGACGGGGGAGTTGTCCGGGTTCACGTCCATGAGGTCGGCCATGAAGTCCCACCATTTGCGGCAGACCGGGTTGTCGCCGAGGTCCTGGGAGCCGCCTTCGCCCGAGACGCGCTGCACGGCGAAGAGGTTGCCGGTCGCGCGGTCGAGGAAGATGTTGTAGTCGCTCACGCCGGCCTGCTTGAGTAGCTCCTTCATCTCCGGCCAGAGCTGCGCGTGGCGGCGCGCGTACTCGGCTTCGTTGCCGGGCTTGAGGTGCATGCGGAAGGCTTGGATCGTGCTCATGGTCGGGTTGTCCGTGGTGGTGGCGGGGTCAGGCGGTCGCGATCAGGTCGCGGAGCGTCCGGTCGATGGGGATTTCCGGTTCCCAGCCGGTGTCGGCTCGGATGCGGGCGATCGAGAGGGTCGGGACTTCGTCCGCCGGGCGCCACAGGGCCGGGTCTTCGGCGACGGGCGTGCCGGTCGCGCCGGCGAGCGCGAGCAGGCGGGCGAGGAGATCGCGGATGCGGAGCATCGCGCCGGAGGAGACGTTGTAGGCCGCGCCGTCGGCCCCGCGCTCGACGGCGAGGCGGTAGGCGCGGACGACGTCGCGCACGTCGGAGAAGTCGCGGAGGCTGTCCAGGTTGCCGACGCGGATTTCGCGCAGCTCGCCGCGCGCGGCGGCGAGAGCCTGTCGGGCAAACGCGGGAGCGACGAACTTGGGCGACTGTCCTGGACCGGTGTGGTTCGCGGGGCGCAGGACGACGTGCCGCAGGCCGCGTTCCGCCGCGAGGCGCGCGAGCGCGCGTTCGGCGTCCGCCTTGCTCCGCGCGTAGGGGGTCGCGGGGCGGAGCGGGGCGTCTTCGGAGAACGGCGCGGCGCCGGGCACGGCGGAAGCGCCGTAGACCTGCGCGGTGGAGACGAACGCGAGGCGCGCGGCGGGCGCTTCGGCGAGGAGCGCTTCGGCGAGGTTGCACGGGCCGCCGACGTTCACCTCTTCGAGGAGCGTGGGGTTCTTCGCGGCGTCCGGCACGAACGAAATCGCGGCGAGGTGGATCGCGGCGTCCGGGCGGGCGGCGCGGACGAGCGCACGCAACGCCGCCGCATCGCGCAGGTCCGCCGGCGCGTAGTCCGGCAGCCCCGCCGCGGCGGGCGAATCCGCCGGCGCGGCGTCCGTCGTCGCCACGGCGTGTCCCGCCGCGAGCAGCTCGCGGACGAGATGCCGGCCTGCGAAGCCGGCCGCGCCGGTGACGAGGATTTTCACGGAACGGGGAACTGTGCGACGAAGTCGGCGACCTCGGCGCGGACCTTGGCCTTGACGGCCGCGTCGCCGACGTTGGCGAGGACGAGCTTGATGCGGTCCGCGATGAACTGCATCTCCGGCTCTTTCATCCCGCGCGTGGTGACCGTCGCGGTGCCGATGCGGATGCCCGAGGTGACGAACGGCGAGTTCTTGTCGAACGGGATCGCGTTCTTGTTCACGATGATGCCGGTTTCGTCGAGCGCCTCGGCCGCGACCTTGCCGGTGAGCCCCTTCGCGGTGACGTCGACGAGGAAGAGGTGGTTGTCCGTCCCGCCCGAGACGAGCCGGAAGCCGTCGGCCGCGAGGTCGGCCGCGAGCGTCGCGCAGTTCTTCACGACCTGGTGCGCCCAGGCCTTGTACTCGTCGGTCATCGCCTCCTTGAAGCAGACGGCTTTCGCGGCGATGACCTGCTCAAGCGGGCCGCCCTGCAGGCCGGGGAAGACGGCGCGGTTGACGTCCTTGATGTATTTTTCCTTGCAGAGGATCAGGCCGCCGCGCGGGCCGCGGAGCGTCTTGTGCGTCGTGGTGGTGACGAAGTCCGCGTAGGGGACGGGCGAGGGGTGCGCGCCGCCGGCGACGAGGCCCGCGATGTGCGCCATGTCGACGAGCAGGTAGGCGCCGACCTTGTCGGCGATCGCGCGGAAGCGCGTGAAGTCGATGGTACGCGGATAGGCGCTCGCGCCGGCGAGGATGAGCTTGGGCTTCTTCTCGACGGCGAGCGCCTCGATCGCATCGTAGTCCAGGCGCTCCGTGGCGGGGTCGACGCCGTAGGGGACGATGTCGTAGATCTTGCCGCTGATGTTCGCGGGCGAGCCGTGGGAGAGGTGGCCGCCCTGGTCGAGCGCCATCGAGAGGATGGTGTCGCCGGGCTGGAGGACGGCGAGGTAGACGGCGAGGTTCGCGGAAGCGCCGCAGTGCGGCTGGACGTTGGCGGCCTCGGCGCCGAAGAGGGCCTTGGCGCGGTCGATGGAGAGCTGCTCGATCTCGTCGACGAAGCGGCAGCCGGAATACCAGCGCTTGCCTGGGTAGCCCTCGGCGTACTTGTTCGTGAGGACGGAACCCTGCGCCTCGCGGACGGCGCGGCTCGTGAGGTTCTCGGAGGCGATGAGGTTGATGCAGGAGCGCTCCTGTTCCGCGTGGTCGAGGACCGCGCGCCAGACCTCGGGATCGGCGTCCTTGAGGTGGGCGACCTCGAGGAGGCGGTTTCCGAGGGCGCCGAGTTGCGCGACGCGGCGCGCGTGGCGGCCTTCGGCGGGCGGCGGCGTGGAGAGGAACGCCTCGACGATGCGGGGCAGGTCGGCGGCGGGCGTCTTCTTCGCCGCGAGGACGAGGACGTTGGCGCCGTTGTGGTCGCGGACCGTGGCGGCCTCGACCGCGTCGACCGCGAGCGCCGCGCGGACGTGCGGGAAACGGTTCGCGGCGATGGACATGCCGGCGCCGGTCGTGCAGACGAGGATGCCGAAGTCGGCTTCGCCGGTCTCGACGGCGGCGGCGACCTTTTCCGCGAAGAGGGGGTAGTCGCAGGACTCGGCCGAGAAGCAGCCGGCGTCGGCGGTTTCGCAGTCGCCGCGCGCGGCGAGGACGTTCTTGAGGGATTCTTTGACGACGTATCCGGCGTGGTCGGAACCGAGGGCGATTTTCATGGGTGGGGGACGGCGGAAAGTGGTTGGATGGCGCGGGAGTATACGCCAAACGCCGCCCCGATGCAACGCCCCGCGCGCGCCCGCCGGCCGGCGGGCGCGCTAGGGGGCGTCGACGCGCTGGACGCGGTCTTCCTCGTCGCGGTTCAGGACCTCGACCATCAGGGACTTGCCGCGGACGAAGAGCCCGTGGACCGCGCCCGCGCCCTCGGTCGCGACGACGTCGAGCAGCCGGGCAGCAGCACCGGGATGCCGGGCGGATACGGGACGACCATCTGGCCGCAGATGCGCCCCTCGCTCTCGGCGAGCGGGACGAGCTCGCCGTCGCAGAGCGCCGCGTCGCGCGGCAGGACCGAGACCTGCTCGTCGATCGCCGCGGGGATCGTCTTGATGCGGAACTCCTCCTCGGGCCGCCCGATGCAGTCGGCGAACTGGCGGCACACGCGGTAGAGGTATTCGAAGTGCTCCTCGACGGTGCCGACGGTGACGAGGAAAAGCAGCGTCACGGGCGAGGCCTTCTCCCACTGGATGCGCGCGGCGAGGAGCGCCTTCTCGAAGCGCTCGCGCGCCTCGGCGGTGCGGAAGGAGAGCACGAGCTTGAGCGGGTCGTGCAGATACCCCTGCGCCGCCCAGTCGGGGCCGGCGCCTCCGAGCTGCGGCAGGTCCGGGAAGCAGTCCTCGACGGGCTTTCCGAGCATCGCGGCGACGCGCGCCTTGAACGCGTCGACCCAGTGCAGGCGGTCCTCCAGCAGGCCCATCCCCTCGAGGCGCATCTGGACGCCGGCGATGTCGAGCGTCGCGAGCATCGGGTAGTGCGGCGAGGTGGAGTGCCAGTAGCGGAGGAACTCGTGCAGGTCGTGGAGGAACTTCTCCGACGAGCCGCGCCCGTGCAGCGCGAAGCGGCGGCGCAGCCAGCGGAAGGGCTTGAGGGATTCGTCCTCCAGCAGCGCGCGGAAGCGCGTCGAGACGTGGATCATCGACGCCTGCGA
>CADBEF010000016.1 GCA_902793555.1 uncultured bacterium
CGCCGCGGCGGGGCGAGCCCGGCCTCGGCGGCGACGAGCGCGCGGGCGGCGTCGAGGAGCGTCCGCCCCGGCGCTTCGTCGCGTAGCAGGTCGATCGCGGCGAACGCGTCGCGCAGCTCGGCGCGGGAGAGCACGCGCGGCCCGCCGCCGGAGTCGCCGGCCGTGGCGGAGTCCGGGCGCAGAAAATCGAGCTCGGCGGCGATTTCGGGCGTCTCTTCGGTGCGGCCCTTCAGGCGGATGAACGAAATCTCCTCCGCGAGCGCCCGGCGCTTCGCCGGATCGGTTTCGCTTTCGAGCTGCGCCTCGCGCCGCCACTTGAGGCGGACGTTCATCTCGCGAATCGCGGGCGGCAGGTCCGGCAGGAACGCGGGATTGGCGGCGAGCCAGGCTTGCGCGAGCCACAGTTCTCCGGCGGCCTCGGTTTTCACGCGCTTGCGGACGGCCGTTCCGCCGGCGGCCGTGTACGCGACCAGACGGCCGGCCGCGTCCCGGTAGATGCGGCCGCCGTCCGGAAAGGTCATGTAGGCTTTCGACATGGATCGGATTTCCTCGTGGAAGTACACTACCAGAACGGACGCCGTGGTGCAAGACCGGAGAACAGCGCGGGGCTTGCGGGCGCGGGGCCCTTTGTGGCATGATTGCCCGCCATGAAGACGCTGTACCTGCAACTCGAATCCGGCGCGGCGGGCGACATGCTCGCCGCCGCGCTGCTGGAGCTCGTTCCCGACCGCGACGCCTCCCTCGCGCGCCTTGCGGCGCTGATGCCGCCCGGCGTGGAGCTCCGGGCCTCCCGCGCGACCCGCGGCGGCCTTGCCGGAACGCTCTTCGACGTGACCGTCGACGGTCGCGTCGAAGGGGTTGAAACGGTTGAAGCGGTTGACGGCCATCCGGACCATCACGACCATCATGACCATCATGACCATCATGACCATCACCACCATCACCACCATCACACAACGCTCGCGGACGTGCGCGGACGCATCGAGGCTCTGCCCCTGCCGGACAAAGTGCGCGGGGATGCGCTCGCCGTGTTCGACTCGATCGCGGAAGCGGAGTCGAAGGCGCACGGCGAGCCGGTGGACCACGTCCATTTCCACGAGGTCGGCTCGCTCGACGCGCTGGCGGACGTCGTGTCCGTCTGCGCCCTCCTCGCCGAGCTCGCGCCGGACCGCGTCGTCGCCTCGCCGCCGAACGCCGGCGGCGGCACGGTGCGCTGCGCGCACGGCGTCCTGCCCGTCCCCGCGCCGGCGACGGCGAACCTGCTCGAAGGCCTGCCATGGCGGGGCGACGACCCCGCCGCGGGCGAGCTGCTGACGCCCACCGGCGCCGCGTTGCTGCGGCGCTTCGTGGCGGGGTGGGGCCCGATGCCGCCGATGCGGACGCACCGGACCGGCGTCGGCCTCGGCCACAAGGAGATCGACGGCCGCGCGAACGCCGTGCGCGCGTTCCTGGGCGAGGAGCTTCCCGCCGCGGCGGGCGGCCCGAACGGGCGCGTCGCGGAGCTGCTCTGCAACATCGACGACATGGCGGGCGAAGACCTGGCGCTTGCGTGCGACCGCCTGCGCGCCGGGCCGGGCGCGCTCGACGTCTCGCTCTCTCCGCTGCAGATGAAGAAGGGACGCCCGGGACACCTGCTGCGCGTGATCTGCGCGCCGGAGGCGGCGGACGCCCTCGCGGCCGCCGTGCTTCGCGAGACGACGACGATCGGCGTGCGGCGCGTCGACTGCGCGCGCTACGAGATGAGGCGCGAAATCCGCGTCGAGGACGGCGTGCGCGTGAAGCGCAGCGCCGGCTACGGGGCCGAGAAGGCCAAGCCCGAATTCGAGGACCGCGCCCGCGCCGCGCGCGGCTGATCCCCGCCATGGACGCGCCGCCGCTCCGCCTCACGTCGGACGAAGCCGCCGCGCTCAAGCGGCGGATGGGCGCGGCTCTCTTCAACCGGCGCCTCGAGCGCGAGGACACGCGCGAGTTGCACCTCGGCGGGCGTTTCCGCTGGTGCCCGATGCGATACGCCGGCCCCGCCGCGCGCCTCGCCTTCCGCATCACGGGGCTCTACGGGCGCGCGCACCGCGAGTTCCTCGACATCCGCACGCGGGAAGAGACGTTCGCGCTGCCGGGGCTCGCGCCGGAGCTGGACGGCTTCACGCTGCTCCTGCTCTCCGACCTGCACCTCGACATCGACCCGGAGCTGCCGGACGCGATCCGCGCGGCGGTCTCCTCGGTTGCCGGTCGCTACGACGCGGCGGCCGTGGCGGGAGACTTCAACAATTTCACCGTCCACGCCGACACGAAGGCGCTGCGGCTCGTCGCGTCGCTCCGCGGGGCGTTCACGGCGCCGGTCTTCGGCGTGCTGGGCAACCACGACTCGGTGCGCGACGTGCCGACGCTGGAGCGCGGCGGGGTGCGCATCCTGCTCAACGAATCCGTCCGGCTGCGCCGCGCCGGCGCGTCCGGCGGGCCGGGGCTGCTGCTTGCCGGCGTGGACGACCCGAACATCTTCGGCACGCACGACCTCGCGGCCGCGCTGCGGGACCGGCGCCCGGGCGAGCCGGCCGTGCTGCTCGCGCACGCGCCGTCGATCCACGCGGAAGCGGCCGCGGCGGGCGTGTCGCTCGTGCTGTGCGGGCACGTGCACGGCGGGCAGGTGTGCCTGCCCTCGGGGCGCACGCTCGCGTGGCGGCACTGGCGCTTCCCGCGGCGCGTCTGGCGCGGGCGCTGGACCGAGGACGCGACGCAGGGCTACACGACGACCGGCGTGGGCGCCTGCGGCGCGCCGCTGCGCCTGAACTGCCCGCCGGAGATCGTCCTGGTCCGGCTCGTCCGCGCGTAGCGTTCCGCCGCGATTGCAACGCGCGCGGGGAAAGAGTAGAATCGCGCGCAACAAACGGAACGGCGACCGCCATGCAGCATCCCCCCATCGTCCTCGAAGGCTACCGCAACCTCCACTACGAGATCCGCGAGATCGTGGATTTCGGCCACGCGCTCCAGCGCATGGGCCGCCCGATCACGTGGGAGAACATCGGCGACCCCGTCGCGGCGGGCGAGAAGGTCGAGCCCTGGATCAAGGAGATCGTCGCGGACCTCGTCGCGAACGACGAGAAATCCTTCGCCTACTGCCCGAGCCGCGGCGTCCTCGCCACGCGCGAGTTCCTCGCCGCCAAGGCGAACGAGCGCCCCGGCGGCACGAAGGTCGGTCCGGACGACATCCTCTTCCTCAACGGCATCGCGGACGGCGTCGACAAGATCTACGACCTCATGAAGAAGGACGCGCGCGTGCTCATGCCGTCGCCGTCCTACCCGACGCACACGTCCAACGAGGGCAAGCGCGGCGACTACCCGCACCTGCAGTTCCGCCTGGACCCCGCCACGGGCTGGCTCCCGGACCTGGAGGAGATCGAGAACAAGGTCCGCTACAACCCGCAGGTCGTCGCCATCGCGCTCGTGAACCCCGACAACCCGACGGGCGCCGTGTACCCGCGCAAGACGCTGGAGGGGATCGTCGCCATCGCGCGCAAGTACGGCCTCTTCGTGATCTGCGACGAAATCTACTGCAACATCGTCTTCAACGGCGTCGAGAAGGTCCACCTCTCGCAGGTGCTCGGCGACGACGTGCCCGGCCTCGCGCTGCGGGGCCTGAGCAAGAACGAGTACTGCGGCGTCCTCGTGAAGAGCAAGATGATGGAGGTGTGCTCCACCACGCTCCCCCAGATGGCGCTGCCGCGCATCTACGGCGACCCGCGCTGGCCGGCCCACAAGGCGCGCCGCGCGAAGATGTTCGAGGCGCGCGCCAACCAGGTCTACGAGTACTTCCGCACCGTCCCCGGCGTCATCGCGCGCCCCGTGCACGGCGCGTTCTACTACGCCGTCACGTTCGAGGACGGCGTCCTGCGGCCCGGCCAGTCGCTCCCGATCGCCGACCCCGCCGTGCGCGCGTTCGTCGAGAAGAGCAACGAGGGCGTCGCGCCGGACAAGCGCTTCGTGCAGTACATGATGGCGTCGGAGGGCGTGTGCGTGACGCCGCTCACCGGCTTCCACACGGACCTGAACGGCTTCCGCATCACGCTCCTGAACCCGGACGACGCGGAGCGCGCCCGCACGCTCGAGCGCATCGGCGACTCGATCCGCCGCTACATCGGCGCGTAGCCCCCGCGTCGGTGGCGAGGTGCGGCCGTGGCCGCATCCCGCCGCGGACGCATGAAGCCGGTCTTGCGGCGATGCGGTCCCGCCCGCGCTACAGGCAGTCCTCGACGAGGTAGGCGTGCGTGTGCGCCGTGTTGCCGCGGTCGTCGCGCACGGCGACGCGGAACCACGCGTCGTCCTTGCGGAGCGGGAACTCGGCGTGCGTCACGCCCCTGCCGCGCTTGACGCCGTAGCGGCGCCCGGCGCCGACGAAGAAGACGTACGACGCGGGGGAACAGTCCACGTGCACGACGCCGTCCTCGGCGTAGAGCGCGAGGATTCGCGGCGGGTCGATCCGGCCGCTCGCGCAGTAGAAGTCGCCGCGCTCCATCGAGCGGACGACCGCCTCGTACGTGAGCTCCTTCGCACCGATGATCGTCGAGCCGCCGAAGGACTGCGCGGTGGTGCCGTCGCGGTTGTGGTTGTCGTCGCCCATCGAGCAGAAGATGCGGGGCGAGACGAAGTTGAGCAGGTCGTCGTAGACGTAGGGGCAGTACTCGCCGCCGGTAAGGCACTCGGTGGCGTAGTTGAGGATCTCGAGCGACCAGATCCCCTTCAGCCCGAGCCAGTCGGAGCGGACGTTGCGCGACCAGTTCGGGTGGTTGTACTGGACGAGGAACCCGGCCTCGTTCGCTTTCGCGATCACCTCGTTGACGGCGTCCAGGGAGAAGACCTTCTTCTTTTCGGCCTCCTCGGGCGTGCCGTCGAAGCAGTTGTGCTGGAAGCCCCAGATCGTGTCGCGCGCGGGCGGCCCGGCGGGCTTGGGGACCTTCGAGAAGAGGTTGAGGTGGAACGTGTTGTGGAAGAGCCCGTTCCAGGGGTTGGCGCCGGGCTTGCCGAGGGGCAGGTGAGAGTCCCAGTCGGTGATGTCGTACTCGGTTGACGTGAGCGTCAGGAAGCCCGGGTCGTTCAGGTCGGAGTGGTCGGCCAGGACGTTGTGGTCCGTGATCGCGAGGATCGAGTAGCCGGCGTTCTTGTACTCGGTCCGGAGCCGCGCGGCGGGCCAGTAGCCGTCGGAGAGGGTCGAGTGGCAGTGCAGGTTCGCGCGGTACCAGTTCAGGTCGGGCGGCAGAAAGTGTTTTTTCATGGGGCGGAATCCGGAAAGGCGCATGTCGCGGATGTCGCGCGGGATTCTAGCACGCCGCGCGGCGCGGCGCAACGCTCCCTCGCGGCCGCAGTCTGCGAAACCGCTTGCTTTTGCGGGGGATTTGCGGTATTCTTCCGCCCACTTTTGCAAACACAACCCCCGCGCTTCGCGGGGAATCCGCCAACCGCAAGGAGCAAACGAAACATGGCCAAAACGCCCAAATTCGCCAACGCGAAAGTCTTCGCGTGGGTCGACAAGTGGAACAAGATCTGCACGCCCGACAAGATCGTCGTCGTGAAGGGCACCCGGAAGGAGCATCTCGCCATCTGCGAAATGATGGTCAAGAAGGGCCAGTTCATCAAGCTGAACCCGAAGACCCGCCCCGACTGCTACCTCGCGCGCTCGCACGAGAGCGACGTCGCGCGCGTCGAAGGGCGCACGTTCATCTGCTCGAAGAAGGAGATCGACGCCGGTCCGACCAACCACTGGATGGACCCCGCCGAGATGAAGGCGAAGATGACCAAGGCGTACAAGGGCTGCATGAAGGGCCGCACGATGTACGTCATCCCGTACGCGATGGGCCCGATCGGCAACCCGATCACCCAGTACGGCATCGAGATCACCGACTCGCCCTACGTCGTCGTGAACATGAACATCATGACGCGCACCGGCGACGCGGTTCTCAAGCACCTCGGCAAGGACGGCGCGTTCATCCCGTGCATCCACTCCGTCGGCGCCCCGCTCAAGAAGGGCCAGAAGGACGTCGCGTGGCCCTGCGCCAAGAAGATCGAGGACAAGTACATCACCCAGTTCCCCGAGGACGGCCAGATCTGGTCGTTCGGCTCGGGCTACGGCGGCAACGCCCTCCTCGGCAAGAAGTGCTTCGCGCTCCGCATCGCGTCCAAGCTCGCGAAGGACCAGGGCTGGATGGCCGAGCACATGCTCATCCTCACGCTCACCTCGCCCGAGAAGCGGCAGTACCACGTCACGGCCGCGTTCCCGTCCGCCTGCGGCAAGACCAACCTCGCGATGATGCTCCCGAAGCTCAAGGGCTGGAAGCTCCAGACGATCGGCGACGACATCGCGTGGCTCAAGCCGGGCGACGACGGCCGCCTCTACGCGATCAACCCGGAGAACGGCTTCTTCGGCGTCGCGCCGGGAACGTCGATGGACTCCAACCCCAACGCGCTCAAGAGCTGCAAGAAGGGCACGATCTTCACCAACGTCGTCCTCACCCCCGACGGCGACATCTGGTGGGAGGACATGGGCGTCAAGGCCCCCAAGGAGGGCGTCGACTGGAAGGGCAACCCCTGCTACGTCTGCAAGGACGACCCGTACCGCATGGGCCCGAAGCCCGGCATGACGAAGGCCGAGATCAAGGCCGCCGGCTACGTCGCGGCGCACAAGAACAGCCGCTTCACGGCGCCCGCCGAGAACTGCCCTGTGCTCGACAAGGCGGGCTTCGAGGGCCTGTGGAACAAGAAGCCCACGGGCGTGCCGATCGACGCGATCCTCTTCGGCGGCCGCCGTCCCTCCACCATCCCGCTCGTCAACGAGGCGAAGAGCTGGACGCACGGCGTCTTCATGGGCTCCGCCGCGGGCTCCGAGGTCACCGCCGCCGTCATCTCCGACCAGATCGGCCAGGTCCGCCGCGACCCGATGGCGATGCTGCCGTTCTTCGGCTACAACGTGTGCGACTACTTCCAGCACTGGCTGGAGATGGAGCGCACGAGCGCCGACGCGACGAAGCTGCCGAAGATCTACTTCGTCAACTGGTTCCGCAAGGGCGACGACGGCCGCTTCATGTGGCCGGGCTTCGGCGACAACAGCCGCGTCCTGAAGTGGATCTGCCAGCGCATCGAGGGCAAGGTCAAGGCCAACGAGACCGCCATCGGCAACCTCCCGTTCGCCAAGGACATCGACCTCTCCAACAACGAGGGCAAGTTCAAGGTCGTCCCGAAGGACCTCGAGGAGATCCTCAAGGTCGACAAGGAGGGCTGGAAGAAGGAGATCGCCACGGTCGGCGCCTCGTACGACGAGTACGACGCGAAGGCCTCCAAGGACTCGACCGTCCGGTCCGCGACCGCGCGCCGCGTCCCGAAGGCGCTCCGCCAGGTCCTCGCCGACGTCACGGCCGCCCTCGCCGCCGCGAAGTAGTCCGTCCGGACGCGCTTCCGCAAGAACGCCCGGGCCGCTCGCGCGGCCCGGGCGTTCGTTTCGTCCGTTCCCCGGGGAGCGGCCTAGCCGACGGGCGTGACGCCCTTGCGCAGGATGATGTTGCCGTATTTGCGCGTTTCGCCCGTCTGGACGATCAGGAACGCTTTCTTGGCGCGCTCGTAGAACGCGAAGCGCTCGAGCCGCCCCATCTTCGCCCAGGCGTAGCCGGCCTTGTCGGCGGCGGCGCGGTAGGAGGCCTCGACGTCCGGATCGAGCGTGTCGCCGGGCACCGCCTCCATCGTGATCATCGGCGCGTCGGTCCCGTAGGAGTCCAGCTCGAAAAGCGGCAGGATCGCGTCCATGAGCGCGGCGGCGGAGATGCCGTCGGCGCGCAGGACGACGGCTCCGTTCGCCTTGCCGTAGGTTTCGGCGGGGAAATGCGCGTCGCCGAGGACGAGTTCGTCGCCGTGCCCCATGCGGGAGAGCGCGGAGAGAAGATCGGGCGAGACGAGGGGGGAGATTCCTTTGAGCATGGTTGTCGGGAGGTTAGCGTGGCGTGGAAGGAGAAAGGGCGGCGAGGACGGATCCGGCGGCGTCGGCGGGCGTCAGCTTGAAGGCGGAGAGCAGGTCGCCGACGGACGACGCGTGCGGGACGAACGCGTCCGGCCAGCCGAAGGAGACGACGCGCGGCGGCGCCGGAAAGCCCGCGACCGCGTCGCGGACGCCGTCGCCGAAGCCGCCCGCGCGGACGCCGTCCTCGAACGTGCAGACGACGCGGACGCCGGATGCCGCCTGTTCGCGCAACAGCGTCGCGTCGACCGGCTTGGCGAAGCGCGCGTCGACGTGGACGGAGTCGACGCCGCGCGCCTTCAGGAGCGAGGCGAGCTCCGCCGCCCAGGCGTCCTGCGGGCCGAGCGTCCAGATCGCGACTTCGGGTTCGGCCCCGGTGCGCGAGAGTTCGACCGCGCGCCCGGGCTCCACCGGAGGAACGGCGGCGCCGCCGCGGTCGTCCGGCGCCGTGCCGCGCGGATAGCGGATCGCGGAAGGACCCGGAAGCGAAAGCGCGAAGCGCAGCATCGCGGCCAGCTCCGCCGGCGTGCGCGGCGCGAGGAGCGTCACGCCCGGAACCGGGCGCAGCAGGGCGATGTCGAAAATGCCGTGGTGCGTCGCGCCGTCGCCGGGGACGGCGCCCGCGCGGTCGAGCGCGAGGACGACCGGCAGGCCCTGCAGCGCCGCGTCGTGGATCATCGCGTCGACCGAGCGCTGGAAGAACGTCGCGTAGACGGCCGCGACGGGCCGCAGTCCGCCGGCCGCGAGCCCCGCGGCGAACGTGAGCTGGTGCTCCTCGCAGATGCCGACGTCGCGGAAGCGCTTGGGATACGCCTGGGCGAACCGGGAAAGGCCCGTGCCCGCGGCCATGCCCGCGACGACGGCGAAGACGCGCGGGTCCTTCGCGGCGATTTTCTCCAGTTCCTCGCCGAGGACGGCGGACCAGGCGACGCCGGCGGGCGTCTTGAGCGGCCGTCCCGTGGCGGGGTCGAAGGGCGCCGGGCCGTGCCACGACTCGGGGTCGCGCTCGGCGGGGGCGTAGCCGCGGCCCTTCTGCGTGGCGATGTGCAGGACGACGGGAACGGGCGAATCCTTCAGCGCCCGGAACGCGCCTTCGAGCGCAGCGAGGTCGTGGCCGTCCACGGGGCCGACGTAGCGCAGGCCGAGCTGTTCGAAGATCGAATTGCTGCGGCCCGTGAAAAGCGACTTGAGGCGGCTTTCGAAGGCGTGGTAGTGGTCGCGCAGGCCGCCCATGCGGAGGCGGCGCACGCCGTAGTCCTCGATCGCGGCCTTCCAGCGGTTGTAGCGGGGCGACGCGAGCATGCGGCCGAACGCCCGGGAGAGGGCGCCGGTCGGGCGTCCGATCGACATTTCGTTGTCGTTGAGGACGAGAAGCAGGCGCTGCGTCGTTTCGCGGACGTTGTTGAGAGCCTCGAGCGAAACGCCGTTCGCGATCGACGCGTCGCCGACGACGGCGACGACGGCGCCCGCGCCGCCGAGCCGGTCGCGCGCGGCGGCGAGGCCGAGCGCGGCCGAAAGCGCGTTGCCCGCGTGGCCGGAACCGAACGCGTCGCACGGCGATTCGCTCCGCTTCTGGAAACCCGCGAGGCCGCCGGTGCGGCGCAACGTGCGGAAGCGGTCCGCGCGGCCGGTGAGGAGCTTCCAGGCGTAGCTCTGGTGCGACACGTCGAACAGGACCGAATCGGCCGGCGGGTCGAAGACGCGCAGCAGCGCGATCGTGAGCTCGACGACGCCGAGGTTGCTCGCGAGGTGGCCGCCGTTTGCGCCGACGGTTTCGATGATTTCGGCGCGGATCTCCGCGGCGAGCGCCGGCAGCTTGTCCGCCGGGAGCGCCTTCACGTCCGCGGGACCGCGGATGCCGGAGAGGATCGGGCCCATGCCTAGCCGAAGAACTCGCGGTAGAGGGCGACCGTGGCGGGCTGCAGGTCCGCTTCGCGGATGCCGAACATGATGGAGATCTCGGACGAGCCCTGGTTGATGATCTGCAGGTTCACGCCCGCCTTCGAGAGCGCCGAGACGACGCGCAGGCACGTGCCGACCGTCATCTTCATGCCTTCGCCCACGACGCACAGGAACGCCAGCCCCGACACGTATTCGAGCTTGTCGGGACGCAGCTCCTCGCGGACCGCCGCGAGGACGCGCTCCTTCACGTCTTCGTGCGAGAAGCACTCGTCGCGGAAGACGACCGTCACCGAATCGACGCCCGCCGGGATCATCTCGACCGAGACGCCCTCGCGGGCGAGGATGGCGAGCAGCCGCGCGAGGAAGCCGACCTCGCGGTTCATGAGCCACTTTTCGACGAACAGCGCGCCGAAGCCCTTGCTCGACGCGATGCCGTTCACGCGGCCGGGGACGGTCTTGCGCGCGGGCAGCACCATGGTGCCGGGCTCGTCCGGGTGGTTCGTGTTGCGGATGTTGATCGGGATGTTCGCCTGGATGGCCGGCATGACCGCCTCGTCGTGGAACACGCCGAAGCCGGCGTAGGAGAGCTCGCGCATCTCCGCGTAGGTCATCTCCGCGATGCCGGGCCTGCCCGCCGCCTCGGGCACGAGGCGCGGGTCGATCGGGTAGACGGCGTCCACGTCCGTGAAGTTCTCGTAGACAGCCGCGCCGGCGGCCGCCGCGAGGATCGCGCCGGTGATGTCCGAGCCGCCGCGCGAGAAAGTCGCGATCCGGCCGTCCGCCGTGTAGCCGAAGAAGCCGGGGAAGACGACGACCTCGCGCTCGTGCGCGGCCAGCGCGGCGCGGAGCTTCGCGTAGGAGTCCGGCAGCAGCTGCGCGGCGCCGAATTCGTCCGAGAGGACCATCCCCGCGTCCTTCGGGTCGAGGTAGACCGCCTTGAGCCCGCGCGCGGCGAACGCGGCGGCGCAGAAGCGCGCGCTGAACTCCTCGCCCATCGCCTTCACCGCGTCCATGAACGCGCCCGGGTCCTTGGCGGGGCGCGCGAGGCGGCGCTGCAGCTCGGCGCGGAGCCCCTCGACGAGCGCCGGATCGAGCCCGAGGTCGGCGCGGATCTCCTCGTAGCGCTCCACGACGCGGCCGACCGGGATGTCGGTCTCGCCGCCGGCGAGCGCGCGAGAGGCGCAGTCGATGAGCAGGTCGGTCACCTTGTCGTCGCCCTTGCGGCGCTTGCCGGGGGCGGAGACGACGACGACGCGCCGCTCGGGGTCGCGGCGGACGATGTCGAGGACCTTGAGGACCTGTTCGGCGTTGGCGACGGACGAGCCGCCGAATTTGCAGACTTTCATGGGAGCGACTCCAGCTGTGGGAGGAGGGGGGCGAAATGCGGACGCAGGAGCGCCGCGCGGCGGACGCGCGTCTCCGCGAGTTCCGCCGGGGACGGCGGCTCCTTGGGAACGGGCGGGACGTACGCGAGGACGCGCGCCAGGTCGTCGAACGCGGCGCGCTGGCGCGAGCCGAGGTGGAGCAGGCCGAGATCTTCCGCGAAACGGACGGCGAATACGACGTCGAGCGCCTCGGCCTGCTGCATCTGCCGCGCGTGGGCGCCGGCCGACACGGACCGCGCGACGAAGTCGGAGAGCTCCGGCGAGCGGGCGTCCATGAGCTTGAAGCGGGCGTTCTGCTCCTGGCGGGCGACCTCGCGCGCGACGGAGTCCATGCGGCCGACGATGTCGCGCTCCGTGCCCGCGTTGCGGACCGAGCGGACGAGATAGCGGCAGCCGGGCGCGTCGAGCGGCGAATCGTCCGCCGGAAACGGCCCGAACGTCGGGTCCGTCTCGAAGCCGAGGCGGTCGAGCGCGCGAAGCGCGGGGTCGAGCGTGCGGGCGAGGAAGAGGCCGAAGAGGCAGACGTCGAGCGAGAGCTCGAGCCCCGTGCCGGCGTGGTCGGGGTCGGCGGAGAGGTAGCCCCACGCCGTGTCGTGCGCGAAGGGCGCCTCGTGCGAGGCCTCGGCGAGGATCGCGTCAAGCTCGCGCCACTGCTTCGCGTACGGCGCGTCGGCGGCCGCGTAGAGAGACAGGTGGTCGACGGCGTTGAAGACCGCGAGCGCGGATCCCTTGCCGACGGTCGCGAACGACGCGCGGGCGAGCGCTTCGGGGTCGCGCGGGAGCGGCAGCCCCTCGAAGGGGTTGTCGCGCAGCTCGCCGCCCGCCTCCGGGCGGCGCAGCTCCTCCCAGGAGCCCGGCAGCTCCCCGACCTTCATGCGGCGCTCCGCGGCGCCGGCGCGCAGGGCGTTCAGGGCGACGCCGCGCGCGGTCGCGCGCCCCTCGGGCGCCTGGCGCTCGGGGAAGACGGCGTTCTCGAGGTTGCGGTGGATCGCGACGCAACGGCGCGCGACGACCGTGTCGAACGGCAGGTCGCGCAGCCAGTCGCCGCGGCCGGGGCGTGAGAAGAGCCTAGCCATCGGCGCTCCCCGAAGCGTCGTCCGGGCGCAGCTGGCGGAGGCGCTCGGCGATCTTGGAGGCCTCCTCGTAGCGGTCCTCCTTCACGGCCTTGGAGAGCGACGCCTTGAGGCGCGCGACCTCGCGCTCCTCGAGCGCTTCGGCGGGCGCCTCGCGCGAGCGCGGCCCGGCGGGAATCTGCTCGGAGAGGAAGGTGCGGGCGTCCGTTTCGAACGTCTCGTAGCAGCGCGGACAGCCGAAGCGGCGCTTCTCGCGCAGTTCGCCGCGGGAGAGGCCGCAACCGGGGCAGATTTTTCCCTGCGCTTTCTTGGACGCGGGGACGGGGAAGCCGATGCTGAAGAGCAGGTCGGAGACGTCGCGCGCGGCGCCTTCGCCCTCCGCGGACGCGACGGGCGCGGCGGCGGTGCGGGCGCACTCGTCGCAGACGTAGAGCTCGCGCGGCTCGCCGTCGACCGGGCGGGTCACGGCGCGCGAAGCGGGGCGGAGATGGCAGATTTCGCACTGCATGCGCGCGGATTATGCCACAATCGCGCGCCCCGCGCAATCCCCCGCCCGCGCGGGCGTGAGGCGGGTTCTACCCCTCGAAATCTTCGATGCCGAGGCTGCGCGGCGCGGCGCCGCACGCGGGCAGGGCCGCGACCTCGGCCAGGGCCGCGTCGAGGTCCGCCTGGCGCGCCTCGTGCGTGAGCACGACGACGGTCGCGAACCCGCCTTCCGGCGCGCCGCGCTGGACGGCCGACGCGATCGAAACGCCGTGCGCCGCGAACGCGGCCGTCGCCGCCGCGAGCGAACCGGGTTCGTCCTTGAGCGAGAGGTTCACGTAGAAGCGCGAGACGACGTCGCCCGCGGACAGGATCGGCAGCGGCTCGGCGGCGAGCGGCATCGCCACGGGGCGGTGCGTCCCGGCCGCGAGGTTGCGCGCGGCCTCGGCGATGTCTCCGACGACCGTGGCGGCCGTCGGGAGGCGGCCCGCTCCCCGGCCGTAGTAGAGCGTCCAGTCGTCCAGGTCGCTCTTCACCATCGCGGCGTTGAAGACGCCGGAAACGGAGCCGAGCATGGAGTCGGCGGGGACGAGCGTCGGGGCGACGCGCAACTCGAGGCCTTCCGGGTGGCGCTTCTCGATCGCGAGGAGCTTGACGCGGTAGCCCATCGCGCGGGCCTCGGCGATGTCGGCCGCCTCGACCGTCCCGCGGATGCCGCGGACGGGCAGGGCGTGCACGTCGGGCCGGACGCCCCAGGCGAGCGCCGCGAGGATCGCCGCCTTGTGCAGCGTGTCGAAGCCGTCCACGTCGAGCGTCGGGTCGGCCTCGGCGAAACCGAGCTTCTGGGCCTGCGCGAGCACGTCGGCGAACGGCGCGCCGTCCTTCTCCATCGCGGAGAGGATGTAGTTGCAGGTGCCGTTGAGGATGCCGTAGGCCTTCTCGATGCGGCACCCCGCGAGACCGTCGCGGAGCGAGCGGATGATCGGGATGCCGCCGCCGACGGACGCGCCGAAGAACAGGTCGACGCCTTTCTCGGCGGCGAGCGCGAAGAGCTCCGCGCCGGACTCGGCGAGGAGCTTCTTGTTGGCGGTCACGACCGGCTTGCCGGCGCGGAGCGCCTCCACGACGAGCTTTTTGGCGACGCCCGTCCCACCGATGAGCTCGACGACGACGTCCACCGCCGGATCGCGAACGGCCGCGAAGGCGTCCGTGCAGAGAACGCCCTCCGGCACCGCGACGCCGCGGTCGGTCGTGACGTCGAGGTCCGCGATCTTCGCGAGGCGGATGTCGAGGCCCGTGCGTTCGCGCAGCGCGTCCGCGTTCTCGAGCAGGCCCTTGGCCGCGCCCGCGCCGACGGTTCCGAAACCGAGGATGCCGACACCGATCTGTTTCATGTGAAAAACTCCAATCTCCGGAAATGTTGTAGACGGCCGGGCATTCTACAAAATCCGGCCCGAAAAGGAAAGGGCGCCCTTCCGTTCCGTTTCGATTGCACCGTGCGTGATTTTCGCCGTCCCGCGCGCACGTCGGCGGAAAACGGGCCCTTTGGAAAAAGGAAGGGCGCGTTTGCCGGGGCAAGCTAGCGGGGCGAACCCGCGGCAAACGCGCCCTGTTTGTACCACACGTACAAAGCACAAGGATAAAGGCAATCGGAAAGATCAGAGATCGGCGGGGTCCTCCTCGCGTTCGTCCGTCGCGTCGGTGAACTGCGTGAGTTCGTCGATGAAGGTGAGTTTCACTTCGCCCACGCGGCCGTTGCGGTTCTTCGCGACGTCCACGATGGCGAGGTTGGGCTGGTCGGAACCGGCCGAGCCGGGGTACTTGCAGGGGCGGCGCAGCAGCATCACGACGTCCGCGTCCTGTTCGATCGAACCGGAGTCGCGCAGGTCGGAAAGGCGCGGCTTGGCCTCCCGGTCGCGCTGTTCGACGCCGCGGGACAGCTGGGAGAGGACGAGCACCGGGACGTTCAGCTCCTTGGCCATCGCCTTGATGCCGGCGGAAATCTTGGTCGTTTCGAGCTGGCGGCCCTCGGACGAAGCGGCGGCGCAGTTCAGGAGCTGAAGGTAGTCGATCATCACGAGCTGGATGTCGTAGCGCTTCTTCATGCGGCGCGCGCGGGCCCGCAGGTCGCTGATGTCCAGGCCGCCCGTGTCGTCCACGTGGAACTTCGCGTTCATGAGCGCGGAAGCGGCCTTCGAAAGCTGTCGCGTCTGGCGGGCCTTTTCCTCCTCGGAGACGCCGAACTTGTTCGCGCGAACGATGTTGAAGTAAGGGACGCCGGCCATTGAGCAGAGCATGCGCGTGACAAGCGCGTCCGTCGACATTTCGCAGGAGAAGATCGCCACTCCCTTCGGCTCGCCGCCCGTGACGGGGCGGCCCGTGCAGTCCGCGCCGAGCGCGACCGCCGTGCAGATGTTCATCGCGAGCGACGTCTTGCCCATCGAGGGGCGCGCCGCCAGGACGATCATTTCCGAGGGGCGGAGTCCCTGGATCGTGCGGTCGAGGTCCTTGAAACCGGTCGACAGGCCCGTGAGGCCCGACTCGTTCTTGTAGAGCGCGTTGATGCGGTCGAACGTCGTCCGGAGCGAGGCGTTCCAGTCGGGACGGCCGTTTTCGTCCTCGCCCGTGATGGCCAACATGCGCTCCTGCGACTGGCCCAGGATCGTGGAAATGTCGCCTTCGGCCTCGGTCGCGTAGCAACGGGAAGCGGCCTCCTCGGCCGTCTCGATGATGCGGCGGCGGAGGAACTTTTCGCGGAGTATGTCAGCATAGTACTCCGTGTGCGCGAGCACGAGGTTGCCCATCGTGAGCTTCTCGATCGCGGGCACGCCCCCAGCCTTCTCCAGATCGCCCGCCTTTTCGAGCGCCTCTGCGACCGTCACGGCGTCCACCGGCTTGCCCGCGTTGTTCAGCTCGGCCGCCTTCTCGTAGACGAGCCGGTTGCCCGGCACCCAGAACCACGCCGGATCGACCCGGCGCGAGGCCAAGTATTCAAACGTGCGCGGAGCGTCCAACAAGATTGCGCCGAGAATCGCGGCCTCCGCTTCCACGCTGTAGGGCGGGACGCGGACCGGCGGCTCGGGATCGTAATTGCGCTTGCGGACGGGTGGCATGACGGCCCCATAAGCTACCCCACAACTCCTGCAAATTCAAGAAAATAGGATCAACAATCGATCAACAGGATATCCACACCTTGTCAACAAGTTGTCAACAAGCGTTTGTTTCCGCATTCCCTTCCCTCCTTCCCTCGCTTCCCATTACCCCCGCTCTCCGCTTGCCATTCCCCCTCCCACGCTTCCCATTATCCCCTCTCTCCGCTTGCCATTATCCCCCCCTTGCTTTCCATTATCCACACACACACACTTCCGGCAATCTTCCACCTTTGATTCCACCGTGCGTGATTTTACTTGCAATCGCCCCCCGCTTCCCCTACAATCCCCTGCCGTGAAACCCCGTTCCCGCCCTCTTTCGCCCCTCGGGTCACCCCGCCCGGCGCCAGCCGAAACATTCTTCCTCTTCCACGGTCCCGGCTCGTTCTACACCGCATCGGTGTTCATGCTTGCCGGCCTGGCCCTTCTCCTGCCGTGCGCCACCGTCGTGCTGGCCGCGCAGGCCGCGGACCGCGCCTTCAAAGCGGCCCGCCTCGGCTTCTACCGACGACGCGCGCAAGTCGACCGCACGTTCGCCAAGCTGTGCGCCGAGCGTCTCCGCGACCTGCACGGCGCCTCCCGCGCCGTCTACCGCCGCGCCCTGCGGGACCTGTCCGCCGAGCATGTCCGCCTCGAGGAGGAACGCGCAACCGAAAACCTTTCCGGCCAGTCCGGCGCCACGGCGCACCGCGCGGCGGCCCGCGCACGCCGCGATGCGGCTTGGAACGCCTGGTTTTCGGCGCTGGAACGCGCCGTGGCGGGGTCGGGAATCCCGCCACGGAACTTGATCGCCCGTATCCCCGGGCGTCGCGGCGCGCCGATCCGGCGCCTGTGCGAGCGCTCGGTACTGGCGCCTCCGTCCCGCGAAGAACTCCTCGCCCAGTGGGAGAAGGCCCGGGGTCGCGGGCGCGTGGAAGAGAAAATCCGGCTCGGTTCGATGTTGCTCGACGCGGAGGCGACGGTGGACAGTTCGCTGGTGAGGAACGGCAACGGGGAGATCGTCGGTCGTCGCGGCGGCCTGCGCGAATGGATCGACGAAACATGCCCCGGCCTGTCAAAACACTATGCGGCGCTGATGGGATACCGTCGCCTGGCGGCGGAATTCCGCCGCGAACACGGGCTTTTCGACCCGGCACCGGCATCGCTGCTACTGGCGGAATCGCCGGAGGCAGAGCGGAAGTTGCCTCCATCCCACCAGGCGATGCTGCCGCATGCGCGAACGGCGGCGCGGAAGCTACTGGCCGAGCCGGATCTCACGACGGTGCGTGCGTTCCGGGCCCGTCTGTTGGCGATGAAGGACGCGCGGGCCGCGCCGGCGGCGGGGTTGAGGCGGCGGCTGGCTTGACCGGCGAAAATCGCCGCAGGAGAGAGACGGAGATGGGTAGAACGACGAAAATCACGCACGGTGAAATCAAGTGGGAACCAACAGGGAAAGAACGGAGACGGAACGATGAACAACCGGACGAACGGACTCATTCTGGCAGCGACTGTCGCGTGCGCGACGCTGGCAGCGGGATGCCGCACGACGGGGCCGTGGGAGCGGCACTTCCGGCCGACGGCCGCCGCGCCGGCGCCGGTACCCGAGGCGGCGACAATCCCTCCCGAAAGCGTGCGGACGGCGACGTTCGATCCCGTCGAGGGCGCGGCGGCGGCGCTGGCGCGCCTGGCAACGGCGCCGCTTGGCGCCGAAGGCGCGGAAACGGCCGGGGAAACACGGGCGGTCACCAACACGGCGGCGTTCGTCGAGCTTGGGCGGTCGGCGTTCGTCGCCAGCCGCGCAAGCCGGGAATCCGCGGTCGATTTCGCCGCGCGGCTTGGAGCGGACACGGTGCTGTTCTCGGTCGAGGACCTCGGGGTCCGGTGGGAGCACACGTGGGCCGATCCGGATCCGTTCTGGCCGCCGCCCCCGCCGCCGCCTCGCCATCACCGGGGCGGTCCGCCGCCGCGGTGGCGCCATCGGCCGCCGCCCGATCCGTTCTGGATGGACCGGGAGGAGTGGCGCCCGGTCCATCTTTTCCGCTTCTTCGCGCTGTTCCTGCGGGCGGCGCCCTAGCGCTTCGCCGTCTCGGGCAGGAGCTTGCGGAACGCACGCGCGGCGATGCCGCCCTCGTCCCGGCAGCGGTCGAGGGCGAGCTCCATGAACGATTCCGTCTGCTCGAAGAGACCGGGATCGCACGGGGCACCCCAGTGCGTCTTCTTCGCGATCGCCTCGTCCGGATCCATGCCGCGCAGGTCCTCAAGGTGGTCGCGCACCTGGTGGTAGGCGTCGCGGAACGGCATTCCGCCCGCGACGAGCTCGAGCGCGCGGTCGGTCGCGAAGACGCCCGGATCGGCGAACGCGGCGCGGAGCCTGTCCGGATGGGGCTTCAGGCCGCCGACGAGACGCGCGAGGATGCGCAGCGAGGCGCGCGTCGTGTCGAACGCTTCCATGGCGATCTTCTTCGTGTCCTGCAGGTCGCGGTTGTAGCCGCCGGGCATGCCGACGAGGATCGCGTTGGCCGTGGCGGACAGGCCGCAGACCTGCGCCGCCTTGGAGCGGACCAGCTCGCAGACGTCCGGGTTGTATTTCTGCGGCATGATCGAAGAACCGGTGCAGAACTCCTTCGGAAGCGAAAAGTAGCCGAACTCGGGCATCGAGAAGAGGATCAGGTCCTGGGCGAGGCGCGAAAGCGTGACCATGACCTGGGCGAGCGCGGCGAGGGCGCCCGCCTCGGCCTTGCCGCGCGAGTTGCCGGCGGCCAGGACGTTGACGACCGCGCCGTGGAACCCGAGCAGGTCCGCCGTGAGCTCGCGGTCGATCGGCAGCGGG
The DNA here is from genome assembly GCA_902793555.1 of uncultured bacterium. Classification (GTDB taxonomy): domain Bacteria; phylum Verrucomicrobiota; class Kiritimatiellia; order RFP12; family UBA3636; genus UBA3636. Next base: position 18,795 of record CADBEF010000016.1, read on the forward strand.
ACGCCGTAGGACGCGGCGGATCCGAGCGGGCTCTGGTTGACCGAGCCCAGGGCCGCGTCGAGGTACTGCCAGTCGTCCAGCATCAGTTCCTCGGCGTAGGCGCCGGCCCAGACGCCGACGCTGCTCGGCATCGCGGGCTGCAGGTGCGTGCGGCCAACCATCGGGAGCTTGCGGTGCCGCTTCCCGAACTTCACGAGCGCCGCCGCGAGGGCGACCGTCTCGCGGATCGTCCCGAACAGCTGGTCGCGGACGAAGAGGCGCATGGCCGTCGCGCTCTGGTCGTTGCGGGAGCGGCCGGTGTGGACGCGCTTGCCGAGGTCGCCGAGCCGTTCGGTGAGGTTGCGCTCGATGGCGAGGTGGCAGTCCTGGTCCTCCTCGGTGATTTCGAACGTCCCGGCACGCGCGCGGTCGCGGATCTTCGCGAGCTCGCGCAGGACCGCGGCACACTCCTCCTTCGAGAACAGGCGCGGCTTGTACTTCATGCGCGAAAGCATCGTCACGTGCGCGGCGGTGCCGTAGCAGTCCCATTCGGCGAGACGGCGGTCCAGGACGGGGTCTTGGCCGACGGTGAAGGCGAGCACGTCGGGATCGATGGCGCCGACGACGGTTTTGGCGTTCTTCGCGGGAGCGGTGGCTTTCATGGGGCGCAAGGATAGCAGAATCCGCGGCAAAAGGCGAGATTGACTTTTCGGCCTTCGGATGGTAGACTTTTCCCCGCTTTTCGCACTTACACAGGAACCTGCCATGAATTTCGAACTCCTCGACAAGGCCAAGGCCCGCATTTCGAGCGTCCCCGTGCTCGTCAACCTCTGCTCGCTCCGCGTCAAGCAGATCAACCAGGGCATGCGGCCTCTCGTGAAGCCGATGGTCGGCGAGGAGACGATCGACGTGGTCCTGCGCGAAATCGCCGAAGGCAAGCTCATCGCGGAGGTCGACTTCGACACGCTCGAGCGCAAGGGGCTCGTCCGCCGCTAGCCGCCGCGGGCGCTCCGCCCGCCCCGTCCCATGGCCGCCCAGAAGAAACCAGCGCCCGCGAAGGGGGAGTCCGTCTCCCTGGCGCGGAACCGCAAGGCGTTCCACGACTACGAAATCGTGGAAAAGCTGGAGGCGGGACTTGAACTGCGCGGCACGGAAGTGAAGTCCGTCCGGGCGGGCCATGCGAGCCTCGTCGGCGCCTGGGCGCACGTGGACAAGGAAACGGGCGAAGCCTGGCTCGACAACGCGACGATCCAGCCCTACGAGTGCGGCAACCTGCACAACCACGTCGCGACGCGGATGCGCCGCCTGCTGCTGCACCGCCGCGAGATCCTGCGCCTGCGGGCCTTCACCGAGCGCAAGGGCAACACGCTCGTCCCGCTCGAGCTCTACCTCAAGCGCGGCCGCGTGAAGCTCCTGCTCGGCGTCTGCCGCGGCAAGACGGAGTTCGACAAGCGCGAGACGATCAAGCGCCGCGAGGACGACCGCGCCGCGCGCCGCGTGATCGCGGCGCATCTCAAGCGGTAGCGCGCGGCGTTGGCGCCGAACAGAAGAAGGGCGAGTCGGACGTGAAGATCGTCGAACAGCCGGAACAGGTGACAGGCGGAGCCGGGGGCGTCGTGCTGGCGGCCGGGTTCTTCGACGGCGTCCACCTCGGCCACCGGGCGATCCTCGACGCGGCGCACGAGCTGGCCGCTACGCGCGGCGCGTCGGCGTGGGTCCTCACGTTCGACCCGCATCCGCTCGCGGTCCTCGCGCCGGACCGCGCCCCGCCCCTGCTGACGCCGGGCCCGATGCGCTTCGACGCGCTCGCGGCCGCCGGCGTGGAGCGCTGCCTGCGCCTGCCCTTCACCGCGGAAACGGCCGCGCTGGCTCCGGCGGACTTCGTTTCGCGCGTCCTCGTCCCGATCGCGGCGCGCGCCGGCGCTCTGGCGGTCGTCGCCGGCCCGAACTGGCGCTTCGGCGCGGGGCGCGCCGGAACGCTCGCGTCGCTTCCGTTCGAAACGCTCGAGGTCCCGTTTGTGGACCGCGGCGGCGCGCCGGTCTCCAGCACGCGAATCCGCGAGGCGATCGCCGCGGGCGACCTCGGGAATGCCGCCGCCATGCTGGGACGCCCCTACGAAACGCGCGAGACGACGCTGCCGGCCGCGAGCGGGCGCGGCGTCGGGACGGCGCTCGGCGCGCCCACGGCGAACGTCTTTCCGTCCGCGCCGGTCCTCCCGCCGCCGGGCGTCTACGCGCTCGACGTGAGGCTGCCGGGCGAAACGGCGCCGCGGCGCGCCGTGGCGAACTTCGGCTTCCGACCGACGTTCCCAGACGCCCGCCCGGACCGCCCGCTGCTGGAAATCCACGTCCTCGGGGACGTCCCGGGCGACCTGCACGGCGCCCCGCTTTCAGTTTTCTGGCTACGCCGCCTGCGGGACGAACGGTCGTTCGACACCTCCGCCGCGCTCGCCGCGCAAATCCGAGCCGACGCCGCCCAGGCGCAAGTTGTTTGACAACATCACACTATATTTCAGCAACTTGTTTTTGTTTCTCCCGTTTGCAAAAGGGGACAAACCCCTCAAAAAACAGCCGACAAACCGGAAAATCACGCACGGTGGAATCGAGCGGCCGGGGTGAACGCCGGGGGGGATTGCGGGGGGTGATTGCGGGGTTGAACGCCGGTTGAGCGAGGGGTTGAGCGCGGGGGCGGGACGTGCTAGAATCGCGCGACGTTTGCACCCCGCCGCGAACACGGCGTTTGCACCCCGCCGCGAACACGGCGTTTCCACCCCGCCACGAAAGGGTTTCTTCCATGGGCCTCGATCCGCTCTACTACATCTTCTCGATTCCCGCGCTGATCCTCTCCGCGATCTTCTCCGCGCGCGTGAAGTCCGTCTTTTCCAAGTACGCGAAGGTCCGCGCCGAGTCCGGCATGACCGGGGCCGAGGCCGCCGCCACGATGCTCGCGCGGTCGGGCGTGACGGATGTCGAAATCAAGACCGTGGCCGGTTTTCTTTCGGACCACTACAACCCCCTGAACAAGACGCTCAACCTTTCGCCCGACGTCTACAAAGGACGTTCCCTCGCCTCGCTCGGCGTGGCCTGCCACGAGGCGGGACACGCGCTCCAGCACGCCTCCGGCTACCGCTGGCTCGGCCTCCGTTCGGCCCTCGTCCCCGTCGCGAACCTCGGATCCCGTTTCGCCTACATCGTGTTCTTCGTCGGCCTGATGCTGTCCTCGGGCGCGGCCGGCCAGGGCGCCGCGGCCGCCGCCGCGGGCGGCGCGGCCGCCGGCGGCGGACTCGGCATGATGCTCGTCAAGGCCGGCATCGTGCTGTTCTGCGGCGCCGTCGCGTTCTCGCTCGTCACGCTGCCCGTCGAATGGGACGCCAGCGCCCGCGCCAAGAAGCAGCTCGTCAAGCTCGGCCTTCTCTCCCCTTCCGAAGAGAAGGGCGCCGCCGCCGTCCTCAACACCGCGTTCATGACCTACGTCGCCGCGGCGGTGAGCTCCCTGCTGACCCTTCTTTACTTCCTCGTCCGCTCCGGCCTGCTCAACGGAAACCGCCGCCGGTAACGAAAACGCCATGAAAAAACAATTCCAGACAGAAGTCGGCCGGATGCTCGATCTGGTCGTCAATTCGCTCTACTCCAAGAAGGAGGTCTTCCTCCGCGAGCTGCTTTCCAACGCGTCCGACGCGTGCGACCGCTCCCGCTTCGAGGGCCTCACCGACAAGTCCCAGGCCGCCGATTCGGCCTACCGCATCCAGATCGTCCCGAACAAGGAAGCCGGCACGCTCGCGATCACCGACAACGGCATCGGCATGACGGCCGACGAAGTCGAAAAGAACCTCGGCACCGTCGCCTCGTCCGGCACGAAGCGCTTCCTGCAGGCGATGAAGGACAAAGCGGACGCGCCCGAGCTCATCGGCCAGTTCGGCGTCGGCTTCTACGCCGCGTTCATGGTCGCGGACCGCGTCGAGGTCACGACCCGCCGCCGCGGCGCCGAAGGCGCGAAGTGGTCGTCCGACGGCAAGTCCGACTACGACCTGGAGAAGGCGGACGACGACGCGGCCTTCGGAACGACGATCGTCCTGCACCTGCGCGACGACGCGAAGGAATACCTCGACCCGTGGCGCCTCAAGGAACTCGTCCGCACCTACTCGGACTTCCTCGCCTACCCGATCTTCCTCTGCCCCGACCCGAGCGCGAAGCCGGACGAGAAGGACAAGGACGCCGCCCCGAAGGAGCCCGAGCAAATCAACTCCATGAAGGCCGTCTGGAAGAAGTCCAAGTCCGAAGCCAAGCCCGAGGAGGTCGAAGCGTTCTACAAGCACCTCACCCACGACGACGAGAAGCCGCTCGCGACGGTCCAGTTCGCCGCCGAGGGCGCGACCGAGTTCCACGCGCTCGTGTTCGTCCCGCGCACCGCGCCCTACGACCTGTTCTACCCGAACGCGAAGCTCGGCCTGCAGCTCTACGTGCGCAACGTCTTCATCGGCGACGACGTGAAGGAGCTGCTCCCGCGCTACCTCTCGTTCGTGCGCGGCGTCGTCGAAAGCGCCGACCTGCCGCTCAACGTCTCGCGCGAGATGCTGCAGGACGACGCGACCGTGCGCCGCATCCGCAAGTCGCTCGTCGGCAAGATCCTCGGCGAGCTCGAGGACATGCAGAAGAACCGCCCGGAGGACTTCGCCGTCTTCTCGCGCGAATACGGCCGCATGGTCAAGGAGGGCTGCCACTCCGACTGGGAAAACTCCGACAAGCTGCGCGACCTGGCGGTCTTCCCGTCGTCCGCCTTCGACGACCCCGCGAAGACGACGACGCTCAAGGAATACGTCTCGCGCATGCCCGAGGGCCAGAAGGACGTCTGGTACCTCGCGGCGGACACGTGGGACGCCGCGAAGCACTCGCCGCTGCTGGAGGCGTTCGCCAAGCGCGGCTGGGAGGTTCTCTTCTTCACCGACCCGGTGGACGAGTTTTTCGCCGAGCGCGTCCGCGAGTACGACGGAAAGAAGCTGCGCGCCGCCGACCGCGGCGAGCTGGACCTCGACGCGCCGGAGGGCGAACCGAAGAAGGACAAGGACGGCAAGAAGGAGCCGACCGAGGCGGACAAGAAGTTCAAGCCGCTCGCGGACTACCTCGCCAAGCGCTTCGAGAAGGACGTCCGCGAAGTGCGCCTCACGTCGCGCCTCGTCGACTCGGCGTGCTGCTTCGTCGCGGACGAATGGGGCCCCAGCGCGCACATGGAGCGCGTCCTCCGCGCGTTCAACCAGCCCGTCCCGGAAAGCAAGCGCATCCTCGAACTCAACCCGGCCTCTCCCATGGTGGAGAAGATGCTCGGCCTCGTCGGCGACGACGCGAAGGCGTCCGACCTGGCGGACCTCGCGGACCTGCTGCACGGCCAGGCGCAGCTGGCGGAAGGCACGCCGCTTTCCGATCCGGCGCGCTTCAACAAGCTCGTCTCCGCCCTCGCCGCCCGCTAGGGCGGACGCGCGGCGTCAGGCCGGAGAGGGCGCGACCGCGGCGCGGAGGCGCGCGAGGCCGGCGTCCGGATCGGCCTTCGACAGATCGGCGAGGATGCCGAGGCGGACGCCGTAGGCGCAGACGGCGGACGCCGAGAACGGATCGAGGCCGACGCGCGCGGCCTCGCCGGCGAGGTCCCAGCGCAGGCGCGCGAGGGCGACGTGGCGCTTCATCGGATCGGGCTCCTGGAACGCGGCGGCGACGCCCGCTTCGGCGGCGGCGCTCCAGCCCGCGTGCGGGCGGAGCCACTTGGAGGCGTCCGCGCCGCCGGACCGGCGCGCGGCGCGGGCGCGGGCGACCGCGTTGCGGATCTGCGCGTCGAGCGCGTGCCAGACGCCGGCGAAGCCCGGACCGTCGCGCCCGGCGAGCGCCGCTTCGAGCGCCGCGAAATCGCCGGCCGCGAGGTTGGTCCGCGCGGCGTCGAGGAGCGCCGCCGGCTCCATCGGCGGCGTCGCGCCGAAACGGAGCGCGGGAAGAGAAGCCGCGAAATACTCGTAGGCCATCGCTGCTAGCCGAAAGCGACCTTGGCCAGTTCGGGACGGACGACGCGGGAGAGCGCCTCGACGATCGCCCCGTCGGTGAAGTCGTGCTCGACGCGGCCGTCCTTCACGAGAACGCGGACGCCGGCGGAAACGTCGGCGTCCGGCGCGATCCGGAGCCCCTTCGCCAGTTCCGCGGCGAGACGGGCCTTCGCGTGGGCGGCGACTTTCGCCGCCGCGTCGGGCGGGACGCGCAGCTCCGCGCCGGCGTCCTCGGCGGCCGACGCCTTGGCGACGGCCTCGACCACCGCCGCGAGCCCGTCGCCGGAAAGGGCGGCCTTCACGTCCGCCCGGAGAAGGCGCGTGCACGTCTCCTGCACGTCCTCGCGCACGGAGCGGACGACGTCGCGGGCGGCCTGGCGCAGCGATTCGCCGGCCCGGCGGCCGAACGTCGCGGCGTCCGCTTCGGCCTTGGCGAGGGTTTCGGCGGCCTTCTTCTCGGCGGCGGAAACGATGCCGGCGGCCTTCCGTTCGGCTTCGGAGACGATTTCTGCGGCGCGGGCCTCGGCCTTGGCGACGCCGTCGGCCTGGATGCGGTCGAGCAGGGACTGGAGTTCTTCGGACATGGGGCGTGTTCCTCTCGTTCCCGCGGAGCGGGAAACCGCGTTCAAGTATGCCGGAAAACGCGACGGAAGTCCAGCGATTTCCGCGGCGCGGGCGGACTTTTTTTTGCTTGCCCCGGAACGGCGGCGGGGGTAGAATGGAATGCCGTCCGGTTCCTCCGGCGCCGGGCGCATCCGAAATCTTCCACCTGCGGAAACCAGGAAATCGCCATGAAAATCGGCATCGCCACCGCCATGAAGTCCGAATGGACCCACATCGAGAAAATTCTCGAGGATTCCCGCGAAGTCGCCGCCTACGGCAGCCACTTCCGGATCGGCCGGATCGGCGCCAACGAAATCGTCCTCGGCGAAACGGGCATCGGCAAGGTGAACGCCGCGATCGGCGCCACGACCCTGATCGAGGCGTTCAAGCCCGAATGCCTCGTGAGCACGGGCGTCGCGGGCGGCCTCGATTCGTCCCTGCACGTCATGGACGTCGTGGCGGCCGACGAGGTCGTCTACCACGACGTGGACTGCGGGCCCGGCAACGAATACGGCCAGGTGCAGGGCCTGCCGCCCCGCTTCCGATGCGACCCGAGGCTCGTCGCCCACGCCCGGCGCATCGAAGTCCCGACCAAGGCCGAGCCGGCGCACGCCGTCGTCGGCCTCCTCACCAGCGGCGACCGGTTCATCTCCAAGCCGCAGCAGCTCGCCGTCATCAAATCCCGCTTCCGCGACGCCCTCGCCGTGGACATGGAGTCCGGCGCGCTTGCGCAGGTCTGCCACCTGCTCCGGATCCCGTTCCTGTCCTACCGGATCCTGAGCGACACGCCGCACGGGACCGACCGGTTCGCCCAATACACCAATTTCTGGGAAGCCGTGGCGGAACGCGCGTTCGCGGTGACGCACGAGTTCCTCGAGACGCTCCCCGCGTCGCTGGACGAAATCCCGCTCTCCTAGACCGGAGACGCCGCGAACAGCGTGCCTTCGTCCTCGCCGGCGAGGACGCGCAGGAGCACGTCGCGGCGGCGGCCGTCCGCGACGACGACGTTGGCGCCGGCCGCGGTGCAGGCGGCGGCGGCGACGAGCTTGCTGTCCATGCCGCCCTTGGAGATTCCGCCGGCCTTCGCGGGCTTCGCGAGCGCGCGCACGCCGCGGTCGACGTCCTCGACGAACGGCACGCGGGCCGTGCGGCCGCCCGCGAGCGGGCGGCGCAGGCCGTCCACGGCGGAGAGCATCACGACGAGATCGGCGCGGACCTGGCGGGCGACGAGCGAAGCGAGGCGGTCGTTGTCGCCGAGCGACATGTACGCCTTGACCTCTTCGTCCGCGACGGCGTCGTTTTCGTTCACGACCGGAACGACGCGGCGCTTGAGCAGGTGGTCGAGCGTGCGGCGCATGTTGGCGAGCGAGAGGCGGCGCTCGAAATCTTCGTGCGTGAGCAACAGCTGCCCGACGCGGACGCGGTGCGCCGCGAAGAGCTCGAAATAGGTCGTCATGAGGCGCGGCTGCCCGACGGCCGCGCACATCTGCAGGTCGGGGACGCTTTCGGGGCGTTTCGCGATCCCGAGCGCCTCCATGCCGGAGGCGATGGCGCCGGAGGAGACGAGCACGAGCTCGTAGCCACGCGCGTGGAGGGCGCAGAGCTGGCGCACGAGATCCGCGATGCGGCGGCGGTCGGGGCGGCCCTTCGCGTCGACGAGGACCTTGCTGCCGATCTTGACGACGACGCGCCGGGATTCGGGAAGGGACTGGCGGAACTTCGCGCCGCTGTCGGGCAGTTTCTTCATGGACGCGCTAGAACACGTAGGACGCGGTCAGGACGACCGCGAGGAAGTCGAGGGTGAACTCGCCGGACGACTGCACGTCCCGGCGGCCGGTCTTGGCGTCCCGGTATCCGAACTTGCAGTCCGGCTCGAGCCACGTGTGCCGCAGCGACAGGTCGAGCTCCAGCTCCGGAACCGGGCGCCACGCGACGCCGGCCGAGAGCGAGAGGCCGAACGCGTCGTCCACGTCGATGTAGCGGTGCCGGCCGGCGGCCGTCTTGTTTCCGGGCTTTCCGGCGGACTCCCAGGATTTGGGTCCCGCGTAGCCGAGGCCCCACCAGGCGTCCTCGTCGAAATCCCCCGCGTACCACCCCAGGCCCACGCCCGCGTGCGGACGCCAGACGCCGCCTTCGAGCGGATACGCGCCCTCGACGAGCAGAAGCGGACCGGAAGCCGACACGGCGCCGTCGGACATCGAGCGGCCCGTTTCGGCGTTGACGTTGCAGTTCATCGTGCGCGCCTCGACCGACTGCCAGGTCAGGCCGAGACGGACGAAGTCGCTCGCGAGCCAGGACAGGGACGGCGCCCAGGTCCATTCGTCCTTTTCGTCCAATTCGTTGATGTAGCCGAGGAACGTCCTCCGGCAGGAGAGGTCCGCGGGGCGGTCGCCGTCCGTCAACCGGACGTGGGAAAGCGCCAGACCGACCGAAAGACGGTCGCGGATCCAGACGTCGTAAAACGACGCCTCGCGCAAGACCGGCGCCCGTTCGGCGCGCGGCGCGGCGGTC
>CADBEF010000017.1 GCA_902793555.1 uncultured bacterium
GACGGGCGAGCCCAAGTTCGGGAACGCCGCGGAGGGCATTTACACGATCGCCGCGGACTCCCCCGCGAAAGGCGCCGGCACGGCGACCGGCGTCGCCCTTGACCTCGCGGGCAGCGACTTCGCCGATCCGCCCTCGATGGGCTGCTACGAATACGGCAGCGTGTCCGACGGCGAGGGCCTCGGCCCCGGAGGCGGCGAAGGGAGTGGCGGACAGCCTGCGGCCAGGCCGCGAGCGGTGTTCTCCATCGACTGACTCCAGGTCTGCCCGAAGCCCTGACGCGCTTTCGCGTATAGTCCGCCGATGGTACTTTCGTATAAGTTCCAAGACGGCAGCCGTGCGGTATGATAGGCGCCGTGACAGCCACCCCGTGAAATGGAGTCGCCGACCATGAAAGCCCACGACACGATCTTCGTTCTTATGACCGCCGCCGCGCTGCTCGTCGCGGCCCCGTCCGCTTTCGCGGACGTCGAGCCGGCGGGAAACCCCACCGCCACCCGCCAGGCCATCCAGGCCGCGATCGACGCGGCCGCGCCAACAGGCGGCACCGTCACCCTCGGCGCCGGCACCTTCGAGATCGACGCGCAGCTCATGGTCACGAACGGCGTCACGCTCGTCGGCCAGGGCTGGGACAGCACGATCATCAAGCAGACGGCGACCGGAAATGACAAGCGTTGCGCCACGGTCGATGGAAACGCGGCGCTTCAACGTGTCACGCTGACCGGCGGTTGCATCAACGGAAACAATGCGAGAGGGGCCGGTGTGAACATCAAGGATGGAACTGTCTCCTGGTGTCGCATCTACAACAATACCGCTGGCGTTTCCAATGGATCGTCCGTCTACGGCGGCGGCGTTGGCTTCTATCAAGGAAAGGGGCAGGTTGACCATTCGATCATCGAGTCCAATCTTGTCAATTCCACGACTGCCCTGGGCGGCGGCGTCGGCATCTATCAACCGTCCGGCCCAATCACGATCGACACCTGCCTTGTCGTCGGCAACGCCGCGACCGGAAAGACCGCGGCGAACGGTAAGGGCGGCGGCGTCTACATCGAGTACATGTATCGGTATTCCGACATGGTCATCCGCAATTCCACGATCACAGGCAACTCGGCGAGCGGGACGACGCTGGGCGGAGGGTTGTACGTGACGGGGGATTCCGATTCCAGCGGGACCCACACGATTCTAATGAACGACATCATGGTCGGCAACACCTCCGCAGGCGTCACGAACGACGCGGTGCTTTCGAAGACCGACAAGACATCCTATTGCTTGTTCGGACTCCAGGATGAAGTCGTCGGTACGAGTTGTTTCTCCGGAAATCCGGCGTTCAGCAATGTGGCGAACGGCGACTACCACCTGACCGCGACTTCTCCCGCGATCGACGCGGGTGCGACCTACGAAGGGCTCGGGTTCGACCTCGACAACGTCGCGTTCGCCGATCCTCCGGCCGTGGGCTGCTACGAGTACGGCGAGCGCGCTGCGGATCCCGAGTTCGCTCCGGCGCCGGGCTCCACGTTCTATCCATCGGCGAGCGTGACGCTCTCGTGCGCGACGGAAGGGGCGTCGATCTACTACACGACCGACGGCTCCGTCCCGACGGATTCCGGTACTCTCTATACCGCTCCGATCGTCCTCGACGCCACGACGACGATCAAGGCGCGCGCCTACGCAACGGGGAAGGGTCCGAGCGGCATCGTCTCCGCGACCTATACGTTCAAGCGTCCCGTGCCGAAGCCGGACCAGTTCAGGAAGTCGGTCGAAATCACGCTCGTGACCAATCTGTCGTCGACTGCAATCACGACGGGGATTCCCGCGCTCGTGCGTCTGGACGAGTCGACCATCGTCGGATTCCACTACGACGATTTCACGCTCACGAACGGCGGGGACATGATGTTCGTAGACGAAAACGGCGAGGCGCTTCCCCACGAAGTCGACACGTGGGATACGAGCGGCAAGTCGCTCGTCTGGGTGAAACTGCCCTCGACCGCCGCGAACACGAAGCTCACGATGTATTATGGGAATGGTACCGTTTCGCCAGCGGAGGCGATGGATGTCTGGGGCGACTATGTAGGAGTGTGGCATCTGAACGAGGCGAACGGAAACGCACGGGACTCCACGGGCCATGGCCTTGTGGCCGTTCCGACGGGAGCAGATGCCGCCGATTCGATCGGGGTTGCGTCAAAGATCGGGAATGGCCGTCAAATGGCGACGGCAAAAGGCAAGAAGTCCTATCTTTCCGTTGCGAACAGCGATCTTCTTGACTGCGGAGATTCGCTTACGTTCTCCGGCTGGTTCAAAGCCTCGGCCACGTTTGCAAACTACTCGATGCGCTATGTTTCGCGTAAAAACGCCTATACCGACGCGAACGGGTGGGAAGTCGAAGCACGATACGGCACTGATGCGGTTTCCGCGACGACGGTTTCGGCACGTGGCGCCAGCCAGGGCGATTTTACGGCGACCGTCCCGGATGTCCGCAACAATTGGATCCACCTTGCGTTGGTGTTCAACGGCAAGACTCTCACCTATTACGTGAACGGCATTCAAAAGGCTTCTCATACCATCACGGCCGCCTGCTCGGACAACGATCTTGCCTTGGTCTTCGGCAACAGTCCGACGGGGAACGAGTCGAACTGGTGCGGTTGGATGGACGAGCTCCGCCTTTCGGACGATCCAATGTCGCCCGAATACGCAGGCGCACAATACGCGGCAATGAACGTGTCGGCGACGGACATCTTCGCCTACGGCGCGGCGACGGGCACCCAGGCGGCCGGCGCGGTCATCTCCGTCCGGTAGCGCCGGCCCGCGCCGGCAACTACACTTTCGTACCATTGTCCGGGGACCGGGACCTGTGGTAGAGTGGGATCGTGCTTCCAACCCAGCCGATCCCATGAACACCACGACCCGACCGCTTCCCGTCCTCGCCCTCGTCGCGTGCGCGTCCGCCGCCTTCGCGCAGGGGCCCGGCTCCGTCCTCTTCGAGGAGGATTTCACGAACTACGGCGAGACCGCGCCCGGCGTGGCGGCGAAGGACGGGATCTCCGTCGACAACGACCCGATCTGGACCTGCACGGCGGACCTGTGCGTCCGCCCGAAGGAGAGCTTCGCCCTCTACGAGAGGCCGATCGCGCTGGCGCCGGACGGCCGCTTCGACCTCCGCTTCGACTTCTGCCTCGCCGACGCCTCCACGAACGATCCGGCCGGTTTCGACCTCGTGCTCGGCGACGGTGCCCGGACCTTCGCGATCCCCGTGACGGCGGCCCGCGTCGGGGACGTCCCGCAGGACCCAGCGATCCCCAACCACGTCTGGAAGGGGCTGCTCGTCAAGGCGTCCGGCGAGACGGGCGAGCTCTACCTGGCGACGGACCGCCGGTTCGCCCGCATCGGCGAACTCCGCTTCGGGTTCCGTCCGACGGAGTTCAACTTCGCCGTCCACGCGGGCTGCGGGTTCAACCTCGCACGGCTGCGGGCGTCGACGCCGGAGGCCGTCCCGGAGCATCCCGCCTCGGCGCACTTCGCCGCGTTCGCGTCCCTCCGCCAGCCGCTCGAGGGCGCGCAGGCGGGGCCGGCGCGGCTCGAGCTGGACGTCCCCGAGGGCACGCGCGAGGGCGTCGCGTTCCAGCCGTGCTGCACGAACGGCCTCGGCCGGATCGTCGTCGCCTGGGAGGACGGCTCCGAGGATTCCTTCCCGCTCGCGGTCTCGGCGCAGGCGCAGAACCTTCGCATCGACATGCTCGGCCGGAAGAAGGGCGAGAAGGTCGTCCTGCCGGACTGCAAGCTCTCGATCTGCGGGGCCGAGCAGTACGTCCGCCCGAACCTCCGGCGGTTCCAGTCGAGCTACTCCATCGAGCCGCAGGGGATCGACGTCCTCCGCGACTGGGACGAGCTCCCGCCGGCGTCGGAGCACGTCTTCGCGGTCGACCTCGCGCGCCGGAACGGCCGGCTGGAGCTGTGGATCGACGGCTCGTACGCCAAGGCCCTCGAGAAGGCCCCGCCGGCCCCCAAGGGTGGGGCGCCGGCGGTCGCGGTCCGGGCGAAGTCCGTCGCCTTCGAGCTCGGCGGGGGCGTGCGCTACGCGCGACGTCCGCCGGTCCGCGCCGTCGACGGCGTCTTCACGAAGCTCGACTTCGCGGCGAATCCGCGCGCGAAGGCGTTCGCCGGCGGCGAGCTCGTCGGCATCGCGCCCGGCGACGCCGAGATCGGCGGCTATCCGATGAGGGTCGCGCGGCCGATCGACTCGGCCGACGTTGCGATCTGCCACCAGGCGATGGGCAACTGGGCGCTGGAAGTGGAGGAGTACCACGGGCGCTCGCCGCTCGACGGCTTCCCGAGCGCGATCCACTACCGCGTCCCCGCGGCGCCGTACGGCCGCGCGGGCGTGCTCTTCGCGCTGGACGACGACCCGGCGAAGGACCGGATCCTCACGCTGCGCCTCGGCCACTACATGCCCAACGGCTCGGGCGGGAACATGAGCGGCGCCGTGACGCTGGACTTCACGGACGGCGTGCCCGACCATTGCCGCGAGGTCGGCGCGGTGCGCGCCGGAGGGCGGCTCCACACGCTCTACTTCGCGGACGTGCCGCTCGACATCGGGGGCATCGTCGACCTCACGACCTCGTGCGACTACCTCGACTTCGACGTCACCGGCAAGCCGTGGGAGAACTTCCAGCAGCTGGACAACTCCATGAAGCCGGACCCCGCCTCGCGGAGCGCGTTCAACCTCTTCGGCGTGACGCTCCGGCAGGCGGAGTACTCGTTCGAGCAGCGCCAGGCGCAGCCCGGCAACGTCTTCACCGAGGACGAGACGGACCGCTCGACGACCTTCCGCGTGACGGCGCTCGTCGACGGCGCGAAGGGGCGCCTCGCCTGGACGGCGCTGAACGAGGACGGCGAGAAGGTATTCTTCGGCCACGAGCCGTTCGAGCTCGCCCGGCGCGGCGACGCGAAGGACGTCCGCGTCGACTTCGGAGCCAGGACCGGCCGCGGCATCTACACGCTTTGCATCTGGGCGTTCGACGCCCGGGACGGCCTCGTCTTCTTCCACAACGGGACGTTCGCCATCCTGCCCGCGAAGGGGCGGCGATGGGGGATGTTCGAGTCGCCCTACGCGACCTGGTGGTTCGACGCCCACGGTTCGCCCGGCGAGGCCGGAATCGGCTTCCCGATCATCACCAAGGCCGGCATCCGCAAGGCGAGCTGGCGCGAGCCGACGCGGGAGGAGCAGGAGCGCTGGGGCGTGACGCGCTGCGGCAACGTGATGGGGCTCGGACAGAACGGCAACGGCGCCTTCGACGCGCCGGGGAGCGGGTTCTCGCCCGGCGTCGTGAAGGAGAAGGGCCCGGACGGCCAGACGGTCTCGAAGGAACTCTCCGGCGAGGAGCGCTTCGTGCGCGACCTGCGGGAGAAGATCGCGAAGAAGACCTGGGTCGACCACGTGATGATCTGGCACGAGTCGGGCCCCAAGGGCGGCATCCCCGAGGAGCTGCTCGGCCTGCCCGTCCCCGAGGACACGCCGAAGAACCGGGCGAAGAGCTACTACATGATGGAGAGCGCGCGCCTGATCCGCAAGCACTTCCCGGACCTGCGGATCCAGATCGGCAACTGCTCCGCCGGCATGGGCGCCGCGGTGTGGCCGCTGCGCAACGGCGCGTCGCCCGACAGCTTCGACTGCCTCGGGATGGAGTCGCCCGCGCAGGTCGTCCCGACCGAGCGCCTCACGGAGATCGGGCTGCTCGGCATGCTCGTCTCGCAGAACGCCGCCTCGCGCCTCGCCGGGCGCAAGGTCCCGCTCAACGGCGCGTGGGAGTTCACCTACCGCGCCGACCGCGACTGCGGCGAGGAGCTGCAGGCCGAGTGGCACGCGCGCGACACGCTCGTGTGCCTCGCGCACGGCTTCCGGCTGATCTCTCCGGGCATCCTCTTCGACTGCCGCAACGGCTACTACAACGGCCTCTGGGGCGGCGCGGGCCTGCTGCGCCGCGCGCCGTACGTCTACCCCAAGCGCGCCTACGTCGCCTACGCGGTGCTCACGAAGGTGCTGGACGACGTCGCGTTCGAGAAGGCGCTCCCGACCGGCTCCGGCACGGCCTACGCCTACCAGTACAAGCGTGCGGACGGCAAGTGGGTCACGGCGCTCTGGTTCCAGCGCGGCGAGGGCGAGATGGAGGTCGAGTCCGGCGGCGGCACGGTCACGAAGATGTACGGGCAGGAGTCGGCGCTGGCGCCCGGCAAGGCCGTCGTGGCGGCGTCCGGCGCGCCGGTGTACCTCGTGACCGGCGAGCCGCTGAAGGGCGTCCAGATCGTCGGCCGCTCCTTCCGCCAGGACGAGGCGCTCGCGGCCCGCGCCAAGGTCGCCTCAGCGCTCGAAAGCGCGGACCTCTTCGAGCCGCCCGCGCCCGACCCGCAGTTTGAATCGGCCCACCACGAGTGGTTCCCGTACCTCAAGCCCTCGAAGTACGCGGTCGCGACGGTCGAGGACGAGGAGAAGGGCCCCTGCGTGGAGGTGGCGCTCGACCCCGCCAACGAGAAGGGCTACACCGAGTACGTCACCGAGTACACGACGCTGCGCTTCAGGGAGCCGGTGCCGGTCGAGGGCGAGCCGGAGCTGCTGGGCGTGTGGGTGAAGGGCAACTCCAACGGCGGGCAGATCCGCTTCGAGATCGAGGACGCGGACGGCGAGGTCTTCCGGAACCTCTCCACCGGGCGCTCGTGGGCGTGCGACATCATGGACTGGCCGGGCAACCTCGCGGTCTCCTTCGACGGGTGGAGCTTCGTCTACCAGACGCTCCGGTCGACGGACCTCGTGCCGACGCACTCGCCGGGCCCGTACAAGGAGCAGTGGGCGAGCGGCGGCGGCGACAAGAAGATCCGCTTCCCGATCAAGGTCCGCGCGATCACCGTGGGCTCGTACCGGCACCTCTTCACCCCGCTCGGCTTCGACCTCTCGAAGCCCATCGAAACGCCCCTCCGCCTCAAGGACCTCGGCGGCGTCTACCGGTAGGGTAGGGGGGGCGGCTCAGACCTTCACGAGGTGCTTGCGCAGGGCGATCGCGGCCGCCTCGGTGCGGTTGGCGGCGTCGAGCTTGACGAGCAGGTTCTCGACGTGCTCCTTCGCGACGGTCCGGCTGATGCCCAGCATGCTCGCGATCTCGGCGTTGTTGAAGCCCTTGACGAGCATCTCGAGCACCTCCAGCTGGCGGGGCGAAAGCGTCGGCGCGGGCGGGTCGACCGCGAGGAGCCCCCGGACCTCGGGCGAGATGAAGGTCTCGCCGGCGGCGGCGGCGCGGACCGCCGTGAGCAGCGTGGCGTCGTCCGCCGACTTCATCACCGCGCCCGACGCGCCGGCCGAGAGCGCCGCGGCGATGGTGTCCGACGTGGAGTAGGAGGTGAGCACGACGATCCGCGTGTCCGGCAGCTTGGCGCGGATCTCGGCGGTTGCGGCGACGCCGTCCTTCTCCGGCATCATCAGGTCCATCACGACGACGTCGGGGCGGAGCCGGAGCGCCTGGCGGACGGCCGCGACGCCGTCGTCGGCCTCGCCGACGACGGAGAGGTCGCGCGCGGCGGCGAAGAGGGACTTGAGCCCCATGCGGACGATCTTGTGGTCGTCGGCGACCAGGATGGAAATCTTGTTCATCTTCAGTTCTCCTCGGGAAGGGGGATGTCGACGTCGACGCGGGCGCCCCTGCCGGGCGCGCTCTCGATGCGGGCCGTGCCGTCCAGGGACTTGACTCGCTCCATCACGCCCTCGAGCCCGAAATGCCCCTGCTCCATGCCGGGGCGGGCGGCGGGGTCGAAGCCGCGGCCGTCGTCCGCGACGGAGAAGCGGAGGCGGCCGCCCTCGAGGGCGCCCTCGACCGCCAGGGTCGTCGCGCGGCCGTGGCGCACGGCGTTGACGACGAGCTCGCGGACGATGCAGAGGATGTTGTGGAACGCGCTGTCGGGGATCCGCCGGCGCGGCACGTCGAAGCGGAGCCGCAGCCGCGCCCCGCCCAGGTGCGGGCGGAGTGTGATGCGGACGGCCTCCTCGGCGTCGCTCTGCTCGAGCGCCCGGCTGCGCAGGTCCCAGATGCAGTTGCGGAGCTCGGCGCGGGAGGAGTTGATCGTCTTGAGCGCGATGTCCAGGTGCGGGGCCGCGCCCTCGTCCTCCGCGGGCAGCGCCGCCTCGGCCGCGCGGATCTCCATCGCCGCGCCCGTCAGGTTCTGGACGACGGAGTCGTGCAGCTCCGTCGCGAGGCGCGTGCGCTCGATGGTCTTGAGCTTCGCGTGCGTCGCCTCGACCTCCTTGCGCGCGAGCTCGCGGCCGCGGCGCTCGACGAGGACGTGCAGCGAGGCGTTCCAGACGAGGACGAGGGCGAGCACGCCCGTGAGCGCGGAGAGGATGACGAGGAACCGCCCGGGCGTCAGCCAGGGCGGGCGCGCGAGGACGACGACGTCGGACTTGCCGCGCAGGACCAGCGTGAGGCCGCTGACGTGGGGCATGTCGGTCTGGGCGTCGTAGTCGTTGGTCTCCAGGAGGCAGACGCCCGTCGCCTCGATCCGGCATCCGAGCTCGAGCCCCTCGGCCGCCTCGGGGCAGGCGCTCGCGTCGAGCTGGACGAGGTGGCCACCGCAGTCGATGCCGATGCGCCCCTCCGCGCCGCCGAGCGAGGGCAGGTTGCGGACCGTGCCGTCGAGCGCGACGAGCTTGCCGTAGTAGGACATCTCGAAGGTGTCCGAGCCGGACGGGTTGCGGCCGACGACGGCGTCGAGGGACGCGAGCCGGACGGGCTCCTGCGGCGCGGCCGTCCCGGGCGAGCAGGAGGCGATCGTCGCCGTGCCGAGGATGATGTTGAACTGGTCCGTCTCGGGGTAGCCGCAGATCGTCGCGCGGAGGCCGGGCCGCGGGGCGGTGCGGTCGTGGTGGGAGAGGCGGACGCGGACGACGCGGCCGTCGTCGTCCTGGACGAGCAGGTTGCGCTTCTGCCAGACGGCGACGATCTCGCCCTCGATCCGGCGCCGGCCGAGCGTGAGGACGTCCTTGGGCGTGAGGTAGATCTTCCGCTCGAGCGGGGGCGTGTCCTCCAGGGGCGGCGGCGGCGCGAGCGGCTCGATGTCCTCGAGGCGCGAGACGATGAGCGGCCGCGCGTACCGGCGCACGGACTGGAGCGCGCGGTGGAACGTGCCGACGACCTCGACCCGCGATTCCAGCAGCCGGTCGGCGGCGTCCGGGTCCCGCGAAGGGACGAGGACCGGCATGGTCGTCGGGCCGTCCTTCAGCGTCAGGCAGAGGTAGTCGGGGTCCTCTTCGCTCGTGCGCCAGTCGATGACGGTCCCCGCCGTCCGGACGAGCCGCAGGTTGTCGCGAATGCCCGACAGGTCCCGGAGCGTCCGCGGGGCCGGCCGGACCTCGGGGCCCGGCCCGAGGACCCGGATCTCGTGGGCGGTCGCGTAGGGCTCGTTGCCGTAGTCGTGCTTCTGCAGGCCGAAGACGCCGCTCGCGACGATGCGGTCGCCGGGGCGCAGTCCGACGGCCGACTGCGACGCGTCGAAGACGGACACGAGCAGTTCGCCGTCGTCGAGGACGAACCGCGAGAGGTCCGACGGGGCGCCGCCGGACGCGAGGACCGAGTGGACGGTGCCCGTGAGCGCAAAGTAGTTGTGCAGTCCCGTCGCCGTGACGTCCCAGACATCCATCATGGACCGGACGTCCGTGTTCGTCACGGCGCCGGAGGGATCGGCGAGCGCGAGCGACGGCAGGGCCCACAAAAGCGTCCGGAGCGTTCTCTTCATGGCGGAAATCCTACCAGAAACCGCCCCGTTTTCACACCCCTCCAGTTGGCGGGTTCAAATCGGCGCGGCTCCGGATGTATGATTCGATGCGTCGCCGGACATACGGCGGCCTGCAACGACGAGAAAGGAAAAATCCATGAAACGCACGACAATGTTGGGGATGGCGCTCTGCGCGCTGGCGGGCGCCGCCGCGGCGGGCGACCTGGCGGTGTCCGCCTACTGGCAGGACCACATGGTTCTCCAGCGCGGGAAGAAGATCACCGTCTGGGGCAAGGACGCCGCCGGCCGGCGAGTGACCGTGTCGTTCGCCAATCAGGCGGCGACCGCCACGACGGACGCCGACGGATACTGGGAGACGACGTTCGCGCAGCCGTTCGATCCGTCGTCGTCGGCGCAGACGCTGACGATCTCCGACGACGGGAACGAGTCCCTCTCGATCTCGGACGTCCTCGTCGGCGACGTCTTCCTCGCGGGCGGGCAGAGCAACATGGACCGCCGCCTGGAGGACAAGGCCAAGTCGAACTTCGAGGAGCCGCAGTCGATCAAGGACTTCTGCCGGGACGACGACGGCATCCGCTTCCTCCGCATCGCGCGGAGCGCCGAGAACGCGACGGCCGGCGAGCAGCTCTTCGACCTGCCGCCCCTCAAGGCGGTGAACGACACGGTCAAGTACTACGGCGAGGGATACGACTGGTCGCCCGCGACGGGGACCAACCGCAACTACGTCAGCAGCGTCGCGCTCAACTTCGCCCGCTACGTCCGCGACGCGAACGCGGCGCGGGGCGAGGACATCCCGATCGGCATCGTCCACGCCTCGTCCGGCGGCACGTACATCCGCGAGTGGATCGCCCCGTCGGTCCTCATCGACAACGGCATCGATTCCCCCGGTTCCGCCGCCTCCTCGGACGGCTGGTTCTGGAACAACATGATGGCGCCGATCCTCCGCGCGAAGTTCCGCGCCGTCCTTTGGTACCAGGGTTGCTCGGACGCCCAGCGGTCGGTGGCCGACTACAAGAAGCTGATGGACGTCCTCGTGAAGGACCGCCGCGACCGCTGGGGCGACGGCGGCGACCTGCCGTTCTACGCCGTGCAGATCGCCACGCCCGGCTACAGCCAATCCGCGGGGACCGTCGGCCTGGACCAGTATCCGGCCCCGACCGAGGACAACGTCGGCCACAACTACGTCCGCGTCCGCGAGGCGCAGCGTCTCTGGGACGCCTCCGACGCGGGCGCGCACGGCCTCGTCACCACCGTGGACTGCGTCCCCTGCCTGGGCGCGAACGACCTCCATCCGGTCGACAAGAACTTCATCGGCCGCCGGCTGTCGCTCTTCGCGCGCAGGGACATCTACGGCGAGACGGATCTTCAGGCGGAAGGACCGGCCTTCACCCGCGCGGTGCGCGAAGCCGACGGCTCCGTCCGCGTCTTCTTCAAGTCGGGCACGGCGAAGGGCCTCACGGCCGGCCGGGTGAAGCCGGCCTCGTCGGTCGCGGTGAGCCGCTGGGTGAAGAAGGGCACGGACCCGATCCGCGGCTTCGCGCTCTGCGACGCGAACGGCGCCTGGCAGGAGGCCGAGGCGACCGTCGAGGGCGAGACCGTCGTCCTCCGCGCGGCGGGCGTCCCGACCCCCACGCAGTTCCACTACGGCTACTGGTGCATTACCCGCAGCACCGAACTGGAGGACGGACAGCGCCTCAACCTCTACAACGGCGACGGACTTCCGATGTCGCCCGTCGCGCCGCAGGCGGTCGAGGACCCGGACGCTTCCACGAAGGTCGCGGACCCCGTGCTGCTGCCGGCGTCCTGCTTCTTCTCGCCGTCGACCAACGTGACGATCGCCTGCGCGACGTCCGGCGCGACGGTCCGCTACACGCTCGACGGCAGCGAGCCGACCGCGACGAGCGCGGCCTACGCGGCGCCGATCGCGCTCTCCGCCACGACGACCGTCGGGGCCCGCGCCTTCGCCGCGAACAAGGATCCGAGCGACATCGTCTTCGCGACCTACACGCTCGGCGAGCCTCCGGCGCCGGAACCGGATCCGCAGTGGACCAACGGGGCCTACGAGCCCTCGGCGTGGGCGCCGATCGGGGAGAACCTGCTCGCGAACGCGACCGCCTCGTACGAGGGGAATCTCTCGTACATCTGCACCAAGGACATGGCCAAGCTGACCGACGGCAAGATCCCCGTGGACATCTCGGGCAACACCGGCGCCGGCTCGCAGACGGAGGTTGTCGGGTTCCAGGAGGACTCGGCCGCGGTCTGGACCTTCGCCGAGCCCACGACGATCGGGAAGATCCGCATCTCCACGCGCTGGGCCACGACATCCTTCGACGCCATCACCGTCAAGGACGTCTACGTCCTCCAGGGCGATGACTGGGTGGCGCTGGGCGTGCCCGATTCGCACAGGACGGGCGTCGCGTCGATCACGACGGGGTCGCTCGAGGCGACGCTGGAGGACGAGGCGCTCGGCTATCTCGCGCAGAACGTCTCGGGTCTGAAGATCGTGTTTGGCGCGCCGGAGTCCACCGTCGCGAACTACTACGCCGAAATCGAGGCGATCGCCCCGGGCGGGGAAATCATGCCGGCGGAAATGGCCGCGGCCCCGACCTTCAGCCCCGCTGCCTGTAGCTTCTATCCCACGACCAACGTGACGCTCTCCTGCACGACGGCGGGTGCGACGATCCGCTATACGCTCGACGGATCCGCGCCGTCGGCTACCAGCACGCCCTACACCGTCCCGATCGCGCTCACGGCCACGACCACGGTCAAGGCCCGCGCCTACGCGGATGGGATGACCCCGAGTGGAATCGCGTCCGCGACGTACACGCTCGCCGACCCCGCCACACCGCCCGACGATCCGACTGTCACGACGAACGGGATGTGGCAGGCCAGTTCATGCGCGCCAGCCAATTGGACGCCGCTTGCCGGCAACCTGCTGGCCGGCCGGACGGGCACGATCAGCGGGGCTACCGCCGGAAGCACGTATGCGTCGAGCAATCCCGGCCTGCTCACCGACGGCTCCGTACCGGCCGAAGGCGGAGCGATGTGGATCGTCGGGCTCCAGAACAACGCGTCGATTTCCTGGACGTTCGAGGCCCCGACGACGCTTGACCGAGTTCGCGCTTCCTGCGGCTATCTGGCCCAGACGGGCTTTTCGGGCTTCACCGTCTCGGCGATCGAGGTCCAGACGTTCGGATCGACCGAGTGGACGGCCGTCACGGCCACGGCGGGACAGATGGCGGACAATGGACAAGCGGACATTCTCACGCTTGTCCTCGCGGATGGGAGCGGATCCCCCCTGGCCGAAAGTGTGGGCGCCCTGAAGGTGACGTTCGGGGCCCCGCCGGCCGGCTTCGCGAACTACTGCGCCGAAATCGAGGCCGTCGGAACGGCGTCTGGCGGCGAGAGCGTCGCGACTCCGGCCTTCGACCCCGCCTCGTGCAATTTCCATCCGACGACCAATGTGACGCTCTCCTGTGCAACGGAAGGTGCGACGATCCGCTACACGCTCGACGGCAGCGATCCGACCGCGGAGAGCGCGGTCTACGGGTCGCCGATCGAGCTCTCCGCCACGACGACGATCAAGGCCCGCGCCTATGCGGAGGGCATGAATCCGAGCGCGGTCGCGTCCGCGACCTACACGTTCGCCGCCCCCGTCGAGCCGGGCATGGCGTGGACGACGGGCTCGAGCGCCCCTTCCGCCTGGACGCCGCTCGCCAACAACCTGATCGCCGGGCGGTCCGGCACGACCGTCGGAAACCTTTCCTATCTTGCCAATCATGTTGCAAGCCTGACAGACGGCGAAGTGCCGGATCCGGCGGCCGCCGAAGGGCTTTGCGGATTCTGCAACGGCACGACGATCGCGTGGAATTTCGATGCGGCCAAGACATTGGAGGCGATTCGACTTTCCGCGCAGACATATTGGAGCGGAAAACAATACCATCGGATCAACGTGTCCAAGATCGAAGTGAAGTACGCGAGCGATGGAACGTGGGAGACCATCGATGCGCCGGCGCTGAGCTTTTCAAGCGATGCGGCGGAAGGCAACGTTCCCAGCGCGACCCTCGCCAATGACGAAACCGGATCGCTTGCGACGGGGGTTTGGGGAATCAGGCTTTCCTTTGCAACGGATGGAACATACGCGTATTATTGCGCCGAGATCGAGGCCGTCGGAACCGATGCGGTCATCGAGCCGGCCGCGATGTTCTACATCGGGGAGACGGGGTACGACAGCTGGACGAACGCGTACCAGGCGGCGAAGGCCGGCGACACGATCACGCTCGGAACGGACGCCGTGATCGATCCTCCGGTGATCGCGGGGGTGCTCGGCAAATCGCTCACGATCGACCTCAACGGCCATGAGCTGGAGATCGTCGAATGCTGGCTGACCGGCTGCACCGTCGCGGTCGTCGACAGCGGCGCGCCGGCCGGGTCGGGACGGTTCACGATCGTGCCCACCGGGATGAACATCTCCGGTGGAACGCTGGACCTCTCGGCCCTCTCCGACGACCAGGTCACGGGATACTTCCAGATGTCCTCCACATCGCTGCTGAAATCTCCGGGCGACCGTTCGGAGGCGTACACCACGACCCACCTCTGGTTCGATGCGGCCGATCCGGCGCACGGGGTGGGCGCGCGCATCGTGGTGCGGGGCCTCACGTACGAGTGGGACGGCGTCAGCTGGGGCATCGCGTTCCGGATCACGAGCATCGACGTGGACGACGAGTACGTGGAGCTCGGCGTGTTGGTCGCCCCGGAATACGGCGTCTCCCCCTACGTCACGATCCTGGGCTGCACGACCGTGAACGGACAGTTCCACGCCCGCCCGGACGCCACGACCGCCGACGGCGCCCTCTACCGCCTCCCGGTGTCCGACGACCGCTTCTTCCAGGCGGTGCTCGGCATGCCGGACTGAACAGCGGCCGGCCGGCGCGCGAATGCGCGCAACGGCCGGCTGCGGCCCCCCCCCTCCAGTTGGAGGGTAGCCACCGGAGCCGGGGTTGGTGTATAAATGCCACCGACGAAGAAATAAACCCAAACAACGTCGCCACGACAGGAAAAAGGAGCGATTGAAATGAACAAAACGATCATGCGCCGCCTGCTGCTCGCCCTCGCGGGCGCCTGTGCCCTAGACCTTCGCGCCGCCCCGGCGTGGACGACGACCGATGTCGAGCCCGCCTCCTGGACGGCGCTTTCCGGCAACCTTATTGTTCACCTTACCGGCACGAAAAGCGGAACGATCTCAACTGGATACGGGACGACCGACATGGGGGTCCTGACGGACGGCGTGGTCCCGACGGTGAACGGCAACGAATCCAGGGTCGCCTTCCAAAACACCGGCGCGGTCGAGTGGTCGTTCACGACGCCGAAGACGCTGGAGCAGGTTCGCGTGTCGGGCTGCTATCTGGGCGGTTCCACATACACCCGCATCTCGATCAGCGCCGTTTATGTGAAGCTCTTCGGCTCGGATACCTGGACGGAGCTTGATGGTTCCAGCTTCCTGGACAACAGCGGCAGAAGCCAGAACGTCGTGGTTTGTGCGTCCCTTGCCGATCCCGGCACCGGGTATCTCGCCCAGGGCGTTGCCGGCCTGAAGGTCGCCTTCGGGGCCAACGTCCCGCTCGCCAGTTACATCGTCGAGATCGAGGCCGTCGGATCCGCGGAGGCGACGGGTCCCGTCCTCGGATCGTTCGACATCGCACCGGCGAAGACCAAGGCGACGGTCTCCGGCTCGATCGTCGATGTTGGCACGGACGCGACCGCGTGCGACGTCTATCTCGCGCTCGACGGCGGCGCGGCGACCAAGATCGCCGAAGACGTGACGGGGTCGTTCGAGTATCGTCTCCAGGGGCTGACGGCCGGAACGGAATACGCCTACGAGCTCTCCGTTTCCAACAACGCCGCGACGGCCAAGGGAACGGTGCGAACCGGTACGTTCACGACCTTGGCCGCCGATGCGCAGACCATGTCGTGGACGACGAGCGATGTCGCGCCGGGCGACTGGACGGCGCTTTCCGGCAACCTGCTTGCCGGGAAGACCGGCACGATTGTCGGAGCCGTCGCCACCGGATATTCGACAAACGATCCCGACCTGCTCACCGACGGCTCCGTGCCGACGACGGGAGGGAACGAGTACCGGGTCGGCCTCCAGAACAACGCGTCGATCGAGTGGACGTTCGACGAACCCGAGACGCTGGAGCAAATCCGCGTTTCGGCGTGCTATCTGGACGGTTCGATCTACACTCGTCTTGCGATCGGCGCGGTCTACGTCAAGCGAGCCGGTTCGGAAGCCTGGGACGCGCTTGGCGCCGAGGCTCTCTCGGACATCGGCGGCAGGAACCAGAACGTCATCCTCTGCGCGTCCCTTTCCGACTCCGAGACAGAGTATCTTTCGCAGGGCGTCGTCGGCCTGAAGATCGCCTTCGGGAACGTCGGCGCGCTCGCAAGCTACTGCGTCGAGATCGAGGCCGTCGGGCAGGCGGAACCGAAGAAGGGAAAGATGGTGATCTTCGTCCAATGACGCCGGGAGGCGAACCTGGAATCGGGCATCGCAGGGAAACGACCATGAACAAATCACTGCTGGGTTCGCTGCTGGTTGCGCCGGCTTCCCTTTCGATGGGCGATGTCGTTCTGCCGGCCACGTCGACGATCGCCGAGATCCAGGCCGCGATCGACCGCGCGCAGCCGGGCGATGTCGTTGTGCTCGCGGACGGCACGTATGCGCTCGACCGGACGCTCTACGTGACGAACGGCGTCACGCTGGCCGGATCGAACCGCGACGCGTGCCGTTTGGCGGGCGATGGCGGGACGGGGCTTGCGGCGGCGGTGGTCATCGATCACCCGAGCGCTTGCGTCAAGAACCTGACGGTCTCGAATGTTTCGGTCGGCGTGGCCAACGACTATTCCTTTGGAGGCGCCGTGCGGATCGTGAGAGGTCTGCTGTCGCAGTCGCGCGTGACGGGCTGCACGACGACGTACGCGGGCAACCGGACGGCGGGCGTCTCGCTGGAGGGCTCGGCTGCGAATGCCGCGGCGATGACGCACTGCATGGTCGACCACAACGCCTCGCCGGGCGGCGTTGGCGGCGTCCGCCTCTTCGAAAAGGCCGGAACGATGGCGAACTGCCTCGTCTGGGCCAATTCGGGCAAGACCGCCGGCGGCGTTGGCGTCATCAACACGACGGCCTGGCAGCCCGCGAACATCGTTAACTGCACGGTCGCCGGCAACTCCGCGAGCCAGCAGGGCGGCGGGATCAACCTTTCGGTTCCGAGCGGTCAGCTCTACTGGCAGGGCACCAGCTATGCGCCGGTCGTGAACACGATCATCGCGGGCAACGACGCGCCGGCCGGTGCGGACCTGTATTTCGGAAACGACGACTGCCGGAACTACACCGGCTACAACTGCCTGTGCCCGACGGAGACCTACGGCGCGAACCCGCGGACGGGCGATCCGATGTTCATGGCGCCGAAGTCGGGCGACTTTCGCCTGCAGCCCGGCTCCCCAGCCCGCAACGCAGGCGACGCGGCCAAGGCCGAGTCCGTGCTCAGGCACGCCCTCGCGGGGACGGACGACTTCTACGGACTCGACCGTATCCTGGAAAGCGCGGTCGACATCGGCTGCGCCGAGTTCGATCCGACCGTGGTCGCGTGTTCGGTCGTGAAGAGCAAGGATCCGGTCTTCACGGGGGAGACGGTGACGCTGACGGCGTCCGTGTCCGGTTTCGACGGTGCGGACGATCTCGTCTACAAGTGGGAGATCTGGCGCGATGGCGATGCGACGTCCTTGAAGAGGAACGGGGCCGAGGTCGTGCTGGAACCGACTTTGCAGGGCCTCTACTGGGTCGATCTGAGCGTGTCTAGCGCGCAGCTCCAGACGAACGCCGCCGCGACGGTGACGCTCGACGTCGTACAGAGCACGATCTACGTGACGGCCGCCGCGAATCCGGGCTGCGCGTATCCGTACAGCACCCCCGGCACCGCGGCGACCAACCTGAACGAGGCGCTGCTGGCGTCGTTCGAGGGGGCGACGGTCGCGTTGGACGAAGGGACGCACAACGTGTACGAGACCGTGTCGATCCCCAGGGGCGTCACGGTCCGCGGCGCCGGACGCGACAAGACGACGATCTACGCGGCGCAGCCGTTCAACACGGTCGTCAGCATCAACGGGGAGGGCGCCGAGCTGCGGGACGTGACGGTCGCCCATGGCCGAATGGACGTCACGTTCAAGTACGTGCCGTCGGGCGTCGCGATCGGATCCGACGGCGGCACGATGGCGGACTGCCGGGTCACGGACTGCACGCCCGGGGAGGTCGGCGCCATGGACGGCTCCGTGAAGATCACGGGGGCCGGCGCGCTGGTCTCGCGCTGCCTGATCGACGGCAACGACGTGCTGAAGGGCGGCAACTGGGCCAACACCTGCGCCGGCATCTATGCGACGGCCGGCCGGATCGAGAACTGCGTCATCACGAACAACGTCGGCTCGATGAACAGCACGCATAAGGGTTCGGCCCTCTGCCTCGTCGGTCCGGTGACGGTGCTGAACTGCACGGTGATCAGCAACCGCATGGTGAGCGTCTCATCCGGCGGGGCCGTCCATGCGGAGTCCGACAAAGCGGTCGTCCGGAACTGCATCATCGACGGCAACCTGAACGGGGACGGCTCCGAAACCAACTATTGGGGCAACGGCGCGTCGTTCTCGTACTGCCTCTCGTCCGACGCGCCGCCGGCGGGGAGCGAGGGCTGCATCGTCGGGCGTCCCGTCTTCGACCCGCGGAAACCGCTGCATCTCGCCTACAGCAAGAATGGGACGTCGCCGGGCAAGAACCAGGGAAGCGTGGTCGGCTACGAGGACCGTCTCCTGAACGCGACGGACTTCTTCGGGCAGCCGCGCGTGAAGTTCGTTTCGCGCCAGGGCGTCGCCGATATCGACATCGGCGCGACCGAATCGAAGTATCATCCGCCCATGACGCTCTTGATCTTCCGCTGACCGCAACGGGAGGGATGGAGATGGACGGCACGCTGCCCGCTGGCCCCGCGAACGCCATCGGGGACTACATCGGATCCGGGCCGGGGAAGGTCCCGGGCGCCGTCGCGATCGGCTGCGCCGGGGGGAGGCTCGAGATCCGGTGCTTCGGCGTCGCGGATGTCGCAACGGGCCGGCCGATGACCGCCGACACGGTCGGGTGGCTGGCGTCGAACACGAAGGCGATCGCGTGCGCCCTCGTGCTTTCGTACGTCGAGGAGGGGAAGCTGGCCCTGGACGAGCCAATCTCCCGCTACCTGCCCGAATGGCGGGGCGCGCGAGTCCCGACGCTGCGCCAGTGCTTGTCGCACACGTCGGGCCTGCCGTTCTTCCCCGAGATGCCCATCGACCGGCGTCCCGTGCAGCTGCTGTCGCGGATGGGCGCCGTAGCCGGGATGGCGTCGGCGCCGGGCGAGAGGTACCTGTACTCGAACTGGGGGGTCGACGTCGCGGCGGCCTGCGTCGAGGTCGTGGCGGGCCTGCCGTGGGAGATTCTGATGAAGGAGCGCATCCTCGATCCGCTGGACATGCGCGACGCCACATTCCATCCGAGCGAGGAGCAATGCACGCGGATGGCCAAAGGATATGTGCTCGCGGACGACCAACCGGCGCAGGAGACCACCGTCGACCAGCTCCAGTACCCGTATACCATGCACGGCCGCTATCCCGAGGCCGGCGGCGGACTCTTCGGGACGCCGATGGACATGGTCCGGTTCTTCGCCATGGTCGCGAACGGCGGCGTCGGCCTGAACGGACGGCGCGTCCTCCGGGCGGAGACGGTGGCGCTCTGGTTCGAGAAGCAGACGCCGACGGGCGTGGCCGAACGCTACTCCTTCGGCGCTCAGGTGTCGGAGGACGGCCGGATGATGTCGCACGGCGGCGCCTGGTCGACCTGGGGCTGCGCCTATCGCGAAAGCGGCGTGGCGCGCGTCTTCTTCGTCCAGCGCGCGGGCGGAGAGTCGAAGGGATACGAGCGATTCAAGGCCTTGGTGGACAGGGACGCGGAGACGAGCTACGCGCCGAACGCAAAATCGTGAAGGGCATCTGTCCTTTCGGACGGTTGCCCGGCAAAGAACCGGATGGTAGAATGATGCTCATGAAACGGACAATCTTCCTTTCCGCCGCGGTCGCCGCGGCGCTTTCCATGAGCGCGGCGCTTCCGTGCCGGGCCGGCGAGGCCCGGCGTGCGCCGGATGCGGCGGATCGGTTCAAGACGGTGTTTTCATGGGGCTGCGTGACGGACGAGGAGACGGCCCGCGCCTATGCCGGGATCGGCGTCACGGACGTCTTCTACAAAGGCGCGGAGGGACTGGCCGCGGCCCGCAAGCACGGCCTTCGCGCGTATTGCGCGTTCGGTCCGCACGGCAACGGCCCGCAGGTCCTGACGCCGGAGCAGCAGAAGCGCTTCGACCACTTGTCCGGGGCGGATCTGCGCGGGCGGACGCCATCGGGGCCGGAGCTGGACAGGGTCGTGAACGAGCGGCGCGCCGCGGCGAAGTGCCAGTATGGCGGCGAGCCGGTGGCGGCCGGGGACCTATGCCCCGAGTCGATTCCGTGCTTCCTCGGCGACACGGATTGCGCGGCGTCGTTCGCGGCGCTCGCGAAAACGCTCGCGGAGAATCCGGAGGCGGACGGCATCGCCTTCGACTACATCGGCTACACGAACCTGCGCTCGTGCGAGTGCGACGGTTGCAAGGCGCGCCTGGCGGCGTGGCTGAAGGAACACGGGCTCGAGGAGAACGAGGCGAACCGCGACCGGTTCTTCCGCGAGGGGCTCGTCGGCTACGTCAACGCGCTGGTCGCCGAGGCGAAGCGGATCCGGCCCGGCATCCGGGTCGCGATCCACCTGTATCCCGTCTTCCTGCCCGATCCGCTCTACGGCAGGGACCTGACGGCCGACTACGTGCAGGAGACCGCGGCGTGGTACTTCCCGTGGCCGGAGGAGAAGATCGCCGACTACACGCGGAGGATCGTGTCCGCCGAGCGCCGTCCGGGCTCGGTCGGCATGCCGTTCGTCGGCCTGAACGCGACCCCCGGCATGCCGCTCGAGGCGAAGACGCCCGAGCGGCTGGAGGCCGAGCTGAGGCTCATCCTCGCCAACGGCGGCGACCGCGTGGCGGTGTGCGGCGGCGACGACATGCTCAAGCCCGGCTATCGCGAGGTGTTCCGGAAGTTCACGGCCGGCGCGACGTGGTGGGCCGTGCCGGCGATGAGCGGCGTGCAGCGCCTGCCGGATTCGATCCCCGCCGACGGCGAGGAGGGCGGCACGGTCCGCATCGTCGCCGCCCGCGGCGAATACGAGCCCGGCTCGTTCGTCGTCCGCGCCGACGCCGACCTCGGCAATGTGCAGCCCGTCGTCGGACGGTTCGTGAACGAGAACGGGGACGTCTTCCCCGCGGACGCGCTCGACCTCACGGTCGTCAAGGTCTGGTACCAGAACAAGAACGGGTGGTTCAGCTATTTCGCCGACACGGGCTTCAAGCTCTGCCCCGAGCTGCTGCTCCACGACGAGGACCTCGTCCGCGTCGACACGGCGAAGGAGGCGAACTACGCCCGCGTCACGGGGCCGGACGGGAAGACGTCCGAGTGGTGGCTCAATCCTCCGCGGCTCCTCAATGGACGCTACTATGACCATTTCGTCCCGACGACCGCGTTCCCGTCGATGCGCCCCGGCTTCGCCGACGCGAAGACCATCCAGCCCGTCGCGCTGGAGAAGGACGTCAGCAAGCAGTTCTTCCTCACGGCGCACGTCGCGCCCGGCACGCCCGCCGGAACCTACCGCGGCACCATTGACTTCACCACCCAACCACCCAACCACCCAACCGTTCTCTCCGTCCCCGTCGCCATCCGGGTCCTCGACTTCGAGCTCCCGAAGCCGATGGCCTACGCCGATCCCGGGATGGACTTCCGCGTCTGCTTCTACGACTACATCAGTCGCGGACAGATCCTCGCGCTCAACGGCGGCGACGAGGAGCTGATGTGGAAGCAGATGGAGGCGATCCTCGCGGACGCCGTCGCGCACGGCCAGGACATGAAGTGGATCCCGGGCGCGACGGCCTCGGCCGAGGCCGAGCGCACGATCGCCATCATGAAGAAGGTCGGGATGCGGACGGACGTCTTCGTGGGCGGCGTCGACTTCGTGTGGAAGGAGCGCGACGCCGCGGCGTCCCGGGCGCGCGCGGAACGCATCGCCGACTACTACGACCGCACCTACGGCCACCACGACGTCTACGGCGGCTACGGCGACGAGCCGGGCCTGTCGTTCTTCCCCGACAACCGCCCGATCTTCGACGCCTACCAGGCCGCGGGCCTGAAGTTCATCATCGCCTCGCACGACCACATCTTCGACCTCGCCGGCTACCGCTGGAACTGGCACAACGCCTCCCGCAAGCCGACCGACCCGACCGCGCCGTCCGTCTGGAACAAGATCGGCACGGGGACCTACAGCGCGTGGTACGCCGACCAGCACGTCGGCGCGGAGGACCCGGAGCTGAGCCGCCGCCAGAACGGCCTCGGCGCGTGGCTCAGCGGCTATTCCGCGCTCTGCAACTACGCCCACCACCTCGGCCCCTGGAACGACGACTCCGAGACCTACAAGCCGATGGTCTTCGCCTACGGCACGGCGGACGGCGTGATCGACACCCTGCAGTGGGAGGGCTTCCGCGAGGGCGTCGACGACATCCGCTACGCGACGCTCCTGATGGCGCTCGCGCGGGAGGCGGAGAAGTCCGGCGACATCGAGGTGCGCTACCTCGCGGGCAAGGCGAAGGTCCTGCTCGCGCGCTTCGACGCGAAGACGGGCGACCTCAACGCCGCCCGCGGCGAGATGGTCGGCTTCATCGAGAAGCTGCGCGCGGCGCTGGGCGACAGGGCGAATCTCACGATCGCCGCCGCGAAGCGGCCCGGCGTCGAGCGCAAGCCCTACCCGCCCGCGTCGGAGGAGCCCGCGCCGGCCGACCCGAAGGCGCTTGCGGACTACTACGCCAGGCGCTACCGCGTCGAGGAGCAGATCGACGTCCTCCGGAAGAACGGCTTCAAGACCGAGGCCGCGAAGGTGCTGTTCGGGCGCTCCGCCGAGCGTTCGCGGGAGGCCGTCGCGCTCGCAGCGGAGGGGCTCGCGGACGCCGCGGCGGCCCGCGACCGCGCACGGTTCCTCGACGCGTGGAGCTTCCTGCTGGACAACGCCCCCGAAGCCGCCGACCGGCACGCGGAGGACGCGGTGCGCGTCCTCGGCGCGACGGCGGCCGCGGACGAATGGCTCAGCCACGGCGCGGGGCTGCGCGTCGCGTACGACGCCAACTGGGCGCGCCTGCGCCGCGAGTATGGGCTCGCGCTCGAGACGGACGGCGCAAGCACGAACCGCCTGTGGTCCTTCAAGGTCGTGCAGTACGCGATCCCGGCCTGGCTCGAAACGGGCGACGCGCGCTGCGCGTACAAGCCGGAGGACGTCTACCTGCTCCGGATTGCGAAGGCCGTCTGCGGCGCGAAGGACGAGGCGGCGGTCGCGGCGGCGCTCGCGGAGGCGGACCGGGCGTTCGGCGAAGGGATCGACCCGAAGAAGCGCAAGGAGCGCCTCGAGCGGCTCGGCTCGTTCGCGATGTGCGCGAACGACGAGGCGAAGGTCCGCGGCGTTGCGGACTACCTCGACACCGTCTTCACGCCGAAGCCCGACAAGACCTACGTCGTCCGGTTCAGCCCCGTGCCCGTTCTCGGCCTCGGCGGCTGGGACGCCGCCGCGGCCGCCGCGAAGCCCGGCACGGAGAAGCTCGACCGCGCCTACGGCGGCGACGCCTCCTGCCTCTGGACGGACGTCGCGACGCAGCGCGGCGCGGTGGACGCCGGCGCGAACGGCGGCTACGCCCGCGTCCCCGAGTGGCAGGCGCTGGCGGACGAGTGGGGACTGCACTTCCGGCTCGAGGTCTTCGACGAGAAGGCCAAAGAAATCGCCCTCGGGCTTGCCTCGGTGGGTTCCCTCGAGGGCTACCTCGCCCCGGGGGCGAACACGCCCTACCACGGCATCCTGCATTCCTTCCAGCCGGGCGGGCTCGCGATCTACAACCCCGTCTACAGCCAACCGGGCCACCACGAGATCGACGCGAAGAACCGTGCGAACTGCCGCGAGGAGGTCGCCTGCACGGAGAATTCCGTCGTCCTCTACTGGGCGTTCCCGTGGACGACCTGGGCGACGCGCGTCCCGACGGCGGATTCGGTCTGGGACTTCGAGCCGATGTTCTGGGGCCGCAAGGGGAGCTGCTCGTGGAACGGGCTCAAGACCATCCACGGACGCTCGTCGTGGGGACGCCTCGCCTTCGCGCTCACGGACGCCGAGAGCCGCCGCATCCTGCGTCCCGTCCTCGCAGCCGCCCGCCGATCGTACGAGGCCGAGAAGGGCCCGACGGGCGCGTGCGGCATCTGGCGGAACGCCGAGGTCGGCGACCCCGCGTTCTACGAGAGCGTCCTCGCGCCGCTCGTGGAGAAGCTGGACGCGGCGGCGGCGCGGGTCTCGGCGGACATGGACGACGCGACGGTCGACGAACTCGCGGCGACCGCGCTCCCCGCCTGGCACGACTTCGCGTTCGAGGTCCAGCGCCTCCGCGCCGACTACCTGCTGCGCTAGCGTTCATTCCGGAGCGACGAACGGCACATTCGTCCCCTTGCCGGCAAGGGGTCGGAATGGTAGAATGGAGCGCATGAAACGGACACTCCTCCTCTCCGCCGCGGAGGCGCGGTAGACGGCCATGCACTGGATCGACTGGCTCCTCTTCGCCCTCCCCGTCGCGTTCGTCGTCTTCGTCGCGCTGCGCGCGCAGCGGTACGTCCACGGCGTCGCCGACTTCCTCTCCGCCGGACGCATCGCGCGGCGCTACACGCTGTGCGTGGCGTCGGGCGAGGCGAACTTCGGC